>JAZUBD010000548.1:0-1273 GCA_045638305.1 Lachnospiraceae bacterium | reverse complement strand
GGAAGTCGTTGTGTGTGTCGGGAACGGGAAAGACCGGAGACCGGAAGGCGAAAAAGCAGGAGGAAACAATTCGCCTTACCCTGTCCGGAAAAGAAATGGCCATGATATTTCAGGAGCCGCTGACTTCCTTAAATCCGGTGCAGACCATCGGAACCCAGATGGAGGAGCCGTTATTACTGCATACTTCTCTGACGGCAGAAGAGCGGAAAGCGGCGGTGATTGAGGCTCTTTCCAAGGCGGAATTGAAAAAAGGAGAACAACTTCTTTCTCAGTACCCGCACCATTTGTCCGGCGGTATGCGGCAGCGTGTGATGATTGCCATGGCAATGATTAATAAGCCGCGGTTGCTTATTTGCGACGAGCCCACAACGGCGTTAGATGCGGTAACGGAGCGGGAGATTGTGTCTCTCATCCGGAAGCTGGCAAAGGAACAGAACACGGCGGTGATTTTTATTTCCCACGATTTGTCCGTGCTGCGAGAGCTCTGCGATCGTGTCATGATTATGAAGGACGGAAAAGTGGTGGAAGAAGGCGAGACGGAGCAGGTGTTTGAGCATCCGGAGCGTACCTATACAAAGAATTTGATGAAGGCGGCGGTAAAGGGGCCGAAGGAGACGGTGAGTACGGTGAACGGTGCTGTATCCGATGCGGAAGCGCGGGACGGAGAAACGGTACTTTCGGTAGAGAACCTTTCCGTAGTGTATAAGCAACGGGCCGGTCTTTTTAAGAAGCCGACGGAAAAACATGCAGTAAACGAGGTGTCCTTTGCGGTACAAAAAGGTGAGATCTTCGGTATTGTGGGCGAAAGCGGTTGCGGAAAGTCCACGTTGTTAAAGGCAGTGTCCGGCCTCCTTACCGGATATACGGGGAAGGTGTCCCTGCAGGTGAGTGCGCCTTGTGCGAATAAAGAGGAGATGTCAGAACAATCCCCTGACGGAAAGAAAAAAGAAGCAGGGGTACAAATGGTATTTCAGGACCCATACACCAGCTTAAATCCTGCCAAGAAGGTGGGCTGGATTTTAGAGGAGCCGCTTCGTTTAAATACGACTTTGACCAAGGAAGAACGTCTTCCTTTGGTGCAAACTATTTTAAGAGAGACGGAGCTACCCATTGATGTTATCGACCGGTATGTGGCGGACCTCTCCGGTGGTCAGCGCCAGCGTGTGGCCATTGCGGCGGCTCTGATTACCAATCCGGAGCTGGTGCTTCATAACGAACCGGTATCGGCATTGGATGTTACGGTGCAGGCCCAGCTCCTGGAGCTGTTACTGAG
>JAZUBD010000547.1:0-6088 GCA_045638305.1 Lachnospiraceae bacterium | reverse complement strand
GATGTTGTTTGACGATGTGTCTCTCGGCATTAACGAGGGCGACCGCATCCGTATTATCGGTATCAACGGTACGGGAAAATCGACCTTTTTAAAGATTCTGCCAGGGCTTGCGGAGCCGGATGCCGGAACGGTGATTAAAGGAAAAGAGGTGCGGATTGCCTATTTGCCGCAGAATCCGGTGTTTTCGGATGAAATGACGCTTCGCCAGAATATTACGGAGGGGCTGGTGCATCCGGAGGAGTACCGGGATATTCCGGGAGAGGCGGCGGCCATGCTTCGTAAGCTTGGCATTCCGGAGACAGACGCGGTACCGTCCACTCTTTCCGGAGGACAGAGAAAGCGGGCAGCGCTGGTGCGGACGTTACTTATGCCGGCGGATGTGCTGATTTTGGATGAGCCGACCAACCACCTGGATTCCGCTATGACGGAGTGGCTGGAGGAGTACCTAAAGAAAAACGGCAAGGCGCTTGTGATGATTACCCATGACCGGTATTTTCTGGACGCGGTCACCAACCGGATTGTGGAGCTGGATAAAGGAAAGCTTTACTCCTATAAAGAAAATTATACCGGATTTTTGCTTCTTAAGGCGGAACGTGAGGCTATGCAGTTGGCCACGGAGCGGAAAAACCAGAGTCTGTACCGTCAGGATTTGGCCTGGATGATGCGTGGAGCAAGAGCTCGTTCCACGAAACAAAAGGCCCATATTGAGCGGTTTGAGGCTTTAAAGAACCGGGAAAAAATCGAGGTGGACGGAGAGGTGGAGATTAACGCCCTGTCCTCCCGTTTGGGAAAGAAGACCATAGAAGTAAACGGTATTTCCAAGTCCTTCGGAGAAAAGACGTTGATCCGGGACTTCAGCTATATCTTCCTTTCCACGGACCGTATCGGTATTATCGGACCGAACGGTTGCGGAAAGAGTACTTTGTTAAAAATGATTACGGGGAATCTGGCGCCGGATACGGGGACGGTGGAGTTTGGCACTACCATTAAGGTGGGTTATTTTATGCAGGAAAACGAGGCATTAAATCCGGACATCCGGGTCATTGATTCTGTTCGTGAGGTGGCGGAGTATATCGAGACCTCGGAAGGGAAAATCAGTGCTTCCCAGATGTGTGAAAAGTTCCTGTTTACGGATGCCATGCAATATACGGTCATCGGCAAGCTCTCCGGTGGTGAAAAGCGCCGTCTGGCGTTGCTTCATGTGCTGATGGAGGCGCCGAATGTGCTGATTCTGGACGAGCCGACCAACGATTTGGATATTCGTACTTTGTCCATTTTAGAGGATTATCTGACCCGTTATAACGGTATTGTCATTGCGGTGTCCCATGACCGGTATTTTCTTGATAAGGTGGCGAATCGCATTTTCTCCTTTGAGGGGGACGGCGTGATTCGCAGATACGAGGGAAATTATTCGGATTATCGTGCCGTGTGTGAACGGGAAGGGCGTCCGGTGAGTAAGGGGATTTCCGAGGGAAATGCCCGTGGAGCGGGAGCCGGTAACGGAGCAGGAAAGGCAGGTACATCGGCAGGCGCTGCAACCCCGGGAGGAGCCGGTTCGGAGGGTGACGTTGGTGAAAAATCCGACAGCCGCTCTACTTGGAAAAACCGGGAGCAGAAGGTGAAATTCTCCTACAAGGAGCAAAAGGAGTACGAGACCATTGACGCAGATATTGCGGCGTTAGAGGATAAGATTGCGGCCCTGGAGGAGGAAATTGCGGCCTCTGCCACCAACTACGGGAAACTTCAGGAGCTGTCTGCTGCAAAGGAAGCGGCAGAAGCTGCTCTGGAGGAAAAGATGGACCGTTGGGTATACTTAAACGAGCTGGCGGAGCAGATAGAGAATCAGAAGTAACGTGGAATATACTGTAAACGGATGTCGGAATAGAGAGTAGAGAAAGAAAAAAACGGTACGATGCGGTTCTGGATTTTGAAAAAGTTCCATACAATACCAGTAAAAGTAAGTGTGGGACAAGGAAACGACGGCGCGTAAGAACTGCCAAACTGCAATTGTCCCGGAAGGGGCGCAGCATGCAAAGAAAAGTGGCATACGTGTTTTTGTACAAGAACGGAATCAGGGAACGCAGTGTAGGAATTGTAAGGCGCTACGGTACGGCAGAACAGCCGGAGGTAGCGCTTGAATTATTTGGGGAAGAGGAGCGGCGGAAACAGTGGCGTGTTTACTACTTTACCGAAGGAGAGGCTCTGTTGGAAGCAGCCTATCTTTGGGGAAATACTACGGAACGGGGAAGGAGCGAGGCGCGGTTGTCCCAGTGCCGTCTGTGTGCGGAAGCGGGCATGGGAGCAGGGATAGTACTGTTGCGTTTGCAGCCGGACTTAACGGAATACCTTTGTGCCCGGTATGACGGGAAGGAATTGACGGAAGAAGCGCTTCGGGAGGCTTTTTTGCGGAAGCCGGAGCCTTCCTGTGACCCGCGCGTTGAATCCGCGAAGAAACTGATGGAGGAGATTGCCAAGGCGGCGGGAGGCGAGGCGGCAAGCGAGACAGCTGCGTCGGTGCAACAGGATATGTATGTGGAATCGAGAAAAGCCCGTCGTCAGATTGCCTATTTGGAAAAGCTTCTTCTTTTGAATCCTCCTTATGGGCCCTGCCGCAGGTTTGATGTGGAATATTCCGTGCGGGTTACACCGGAGGAACTGGCCGGGTTTCCGAAGGAAGGGAAGCGGTTTGCGGAAAACAGCTTTGTGCTCCATGGGTACTATCGCTACCGCCATGTGCTTTTGGGTAGACGCAGGAAAAAGAATGTGGAAGATTATGTGCTGTTGGTGCCGGGAATCTACAATGAAAAAGAAGCCAAACTGGCAGAACTGTTCGGTTTTTCGGAGTTTTTGCCGCTTGTGCAAACAAAACCGGAAGCAGACGGTGCCGCTTCCGGGAAAGAGCTGTTCGGATACTATTGCGGAAAAATATAAGAGTACCGCAGGTGGTCCCGCCAGACACCGTTAATCTCGTGGGAACTGCGGGCAACGCCCTCATAAGAAAAGCCCAATCGTTCAATTAACCGCAGGGAAGGGGCATTTTCCAGTAAAATGTCCGCTTCTACCCGGTGAACGTGTAAATCCTTGTGAAGCTCCGGCAAAAGAAGCTGTAGTGCCTCGGTGGCATATCCTTTGCCGGTGTGATGCTTGTCTAACTTATAGCCCACACGGCAGCTTTTGTCGTCGGTGCGGGAGATATTGGAAAAGCTGACGGTACCGATGATGCGGTCCGGGTCTTCCTTTAAGAACAGGTAGTAGCGGATGTAGGTATGGCGAAGCATGGCCTGAAACTCCGCCCGCAGTACCTGGGCCTGAAACTCTTCGGTATAAAAGGAGGCCTCGCGACGAGGCTCGAAGGGAGCGAAAAACTCCCGGTTTTCCGTCATAAAGGTAAGCAACGCCGGTGCGTATTCCTCGTTGCAGATCAGCAAATGTAAATGCTCGGTTTCGTAGTGAAATTGCATGGTAAAACCCATCCTTTGGTCGGTTCTTGTAATCAGTCGATGCCCCGGAGCAGCACCTCGTCAAAGTACGGGGTCAGAAGCTCCTTGAAAGCAGTCAATTCGTCTCTTCCGTAGCCGGACAGGCCCGGTTGTATGAGATTGCCGGAGTCCTTAAAAGCCTGCAGGGCATAGCACTTAGCACCCTGGAGCCATTCTCCGATAGCCAGGAAATCTTCCTTTGTGTGGAACTCCTTTACCACCGTGGTGCGGAACTCATAAGGGAGACCGCAGTTTTTGATAATCTCCACACTTTCCTCAAAGGCAGAAAAGCGCACGGAGGACAAACCCACAGTCTCGGCGTACCGCGCCGGGCTGTTTTTAATATCCATGGCAATGTAATCCAGGAGCTTTGCGTCTAACGCAGCCTGTATCACGTCCGGACGGGTGCCGTTGGTGTCCAGCTTCGTTAAATACCCCATCTCTTTACATTTTGTCAGAAACGCTAATAAATCCTTCTGTAACGTCGGTTCTCCGCCGGTAATGCAAATCCCTTCCAGAGCGTCCTTGCGGCGCTCTAGGAAGGAAATAACGGCCTCCTGGGTGATGACAGGCTGGGAGTCCGGCGCTAACACCAGATCCCCGTTATGGCAAAATGGACAGCGCAGGTTGCAACGTCCGGTAAATACGGTACAAGCGATGTGCTTGGGAAAGTCAAGCAGGGTAGTTTTATTGATTCCGTGAAATTCCATGGGTGGTCTCCTTTCGGAATTATAGGGGTACGGTAGTTGGGAAAAGAATCCGCGCTTTCGTATCGATAAGATTAGTATAATACTAGTGAGGAGGGAGTGCAAGGGGAAGTTTCCGTTGCGACCTTTTCCCTTTTGGTGTAAAATGGAGAAAAGGAGGACTGGACCAATGGCAGAACAATTTTTAACATTAATGGCAGATTTGGACGATGATTCACAAGCAATTATGTCCGAATGGTATAACACTTTAAAAGAAGCAGGTTTTACCGGTACCCAGACACCGGGACTTCCCTATCATATCAGCCTTGCGACGTTTCCGCTTGAGAAGGAGCAGGAGGCAGTTGCTTTGATGCAAAAGGTGGCGGCGGAGTTTGGGCCGGTGCAGGTACATATCAGTCATATCGGTATGTTTGCCGGCGGAAAGGTTCTGTTCGGAGCACCGGATATGAGTCCGGAATTGACAGCACTTCATGAGGCTTGCGCAAAGGAAACGATGCAGCAGTATCCGTGGACACCTCATGCAACCATATTGATTGATGAACCGGAGACGGTTTGCGCCGCTTTGCGTGTACTGGTAAAGTCTTTTTATCCGTTTGCAGGAAAGATTACCCGTCTGCATTTGTGTGCGTTCTGGCCGACGAGGGAAATCGCAACAGTGGAGCTTGTCGGACAGAGATAGAAACGGATGGAATAAAAAGTGTTACATTATAACCAAAACCGGCCGCCACATCACTGTAGCAGCCGGTTTTGTAAGAGTAAATATTATAAAAAAGGATTAGAAACTAGCAGTTTCATTAGTAACCGGGCATCCATTAGGAAAACAATATTTTCTTAGATGGAATACGCTACGGTCCCGCGGGTTTCTCCGTTTTCTTCATAGATGCCGAACTTACGGAAACGCATATAGCGGTCGGAAAGAAGGGCATCGGTCTTTTTCTTTAACAGTTCGGTTAAGTCTTCCTTTAATTGCTTTTTGATTACGGCGCAGGTGGCGTCGAAATTATCAAAGTCTTCCGGAATGATGGTCTCGGCAACGCCGAAGCTCTTCATGTCGTCTGCGGTAATGCGTAAGCACTGTGCCGCATCCTCGGCACGGGAAGCATCCTTCCAAAGGATACTTGCGCATCCTTCCGGAGAAATCACGGAATATACCGCATGCTCCATCATGTATACACGGTCTGCGGAGCAAAGTGCCAGTGCACCGCCGCTACCGCCTTCGCCGATAACGATGGAAACGGTCGGAGTCTGAAGTCCCAACATTTCCATAATGTTTTCCGCAATGGCTTCGCCCTGTCCGCGCTCTTCGCCGTCGGCACCGCAGAAAGCACCTTGGGTGTCTACAAAGCATACTACCGGGCGGCCGAACTTCTCTGCCTGCTTCATTAGGCGCAGAGCCTTACGGTAGCCCTCCGGCTTCGGACAGCCGAAATTGGTTTTCATACGGGTGGCCAAATCCACACCCTTTTCAATGGCAATATAAGTTACCGGAATATCGTCGATACTGCCGATACCGGAAATGATAGCGGCATCCTCCGCAAAACGGCGGTCGCCGTGAAGCTCGATGCGGTCGTCAAAGATTCCGTTAATATAGGCAACTCCCGTCGGTCTGCCGTTCTGACGGGTCATTTTCAGCTTTTCATAAGGTGTCATCCCGCTACACGCTCCTTTCTGTGAAGCTTTAAGATGGTGGTCAGGGTGTCGATGAGTTCCTCTCTCGGAACAATGGCATCCGCAAATCCATGCTCTAAAATAAACTCCGCGCTCTGGAAATTATCCGGAAGCTGGGATTTGGTGGTCTGTTCTACGACGCGGCGTCCGGCGAAACCGACCAGCGCATTCGGCTCAGCAAGGATAATGTCTCCCTGCATTGCGAAGGATGCGGTAACACCGCCGGTGGTCGGG
>JAZUBD010000546.1:0-2174 GCA_045638305.1 Lachnospiraceae bacterium | reverse complement strand
CCTCGGCAGTGGCCTGATATGCCAGCTCCAGCTGCTCTGCATATTCCGCGGTATCATAACCGACGCCCTCGGTATAGGTACCGAGTCTTGCCTCGTAGGCTGCCTTGGCATCTGCGTTGCCTTCCGCAGTATAGGCATCCCAAATCTTCTGCTCATCTGCGGTTAAGGTCTCCGCCTTTTCCGCCTTATCCCGAATCTTTGCGAAATCCGTATAAGAAACATCCTTTAAAGCTTCATTGTCCTTGAAGGAATCTTCAAATACGACTCTTTCATATTCCGTCTTGGCAAACCGTTCTGCCTCTGCCTTAAGGGCAGCTGCCTTTTCTGCCGTCAGCTCTTTTCCGTAAATTTCAACCGTATCACCCTCTGCAATTCCGGTAAGCATTGCTGCCTTTATCTCAGCTCCGATACGTCCCGTTACGGTCGCCTTTGCTTCTTTATCCGCATCTGCATCGGCCGTCTTATTGGCCTGCTCCTCGGTCTTTTTCATAACCAGCTGATACGCATCGTTAATCTTCTTTTCATCCGCGGTTAACGCTGTGCCGCTTTCTGCCTTAGCAAGAACCGCATTGATATCCGCAGGCTTGCTTGCCTCTAACGCAGCAAGCGCATCGTTTAAAGCCGCCTTATCCGCATCCGACATACCGGTGTAGCCTACAGCCTCGTAAATCTTCTTACGGGCTGCCGCACTGCCTGCATTCTCGGAGCTGGTAGTAATGGAGAAGGAATTCTCCTTACCGCTCTGTCTGGAGCTGATATACAAGCACTGTCTCGCCTCATCGAAATTTACGTTCAGGCCTGCAGTCTTACATGCATCGGAGAGATTGTTGAAGGTAGTATTCTCATCCACAATAAGCTCTGCCGTCTTGTCACCGCATGCAATGTTAATCTTGGTACCTACCGCAACTCCCGCATCTACCAGCTTGGACTTCGCAGTCAGCTTCTCAGCGGAAGTAAAGGTACCGCCGGTTACGTACTGGGCACTGGCAACGGAATCTACCGTCACATAATGTGTACCGATCGGTGCGGAAGCACCCGCGGTTGCCTTTACTACACTTTCGTTGGAAGAAGTGGTCTTCTTGGTCAAATAATTACCCTGGGTCTTCATCTTGGAAAGAGAACCCGTGTATAAGGAATAAATCTTTGTATTTAAATCCTTCCACTTTTCCGTCAGCCATTCGTTCTTTGTAATTTTATTTTCTACCTTCGTTACTCTCGTCCGCTCCGCAGACATGAGCTGCTTAATGAGTGTATCCGTATCAAGTCCGGACACCATACCCGATAATCCGATTCCCATATTAACCTCCGTTTCCCGGCTCCTTCCGAGAAGCACCGTAAACTTTTATCTCTTTTCGTCCACCATAAGACCGGCAAGCTCCCACATCTTTGAAATCATCTCCAAGGTCTCCTCCGGCGGGATCTCACGAATGACTTCCTCGGTCTCTGCATCAATAACCTTGATGGAAACACGCTTCGTCTCTTCATGATAAGAGAACTCACACTTTGTCTTTGCGTGACGCATAGTCTGGTTTGCATGGTCAACCGCACTCTTAATCCTTCTGGATGTAGTCTCCTCATTCTCTGCCTGGGACTGTGCCTGCGCATCCGCTCCGGTACCGGCTCCTAACGGAAGCACTTCTACCGGCTGTGGATTGGTCCCGAGGGTCGTCATCTGTGGCTCTGCCTTCGGCTTCGCTTCCGGACGGTTCACTGCCGCCTCGGTATAAGCTGCCGTATTCATCAATCCGCTCTCAATTTTCATCTTATACACCTCCATGTTTGCTTTATCCGAATCCTCTGTCGACTCCGTTCTGACAGAAAATCATTTCTTTGCCTACTATATCGGACAAAAACGGTGAAAAATTAACCCTTTCAGGGAAAACTTTTCACCGTTTCTTTCATTTTTTAAAACATATTCTTTAATACATCCGGCGAAGCTTCGGTAGATACCGCTTCCTTGTTCGCCTCCTGAATCTGCACATAAATCTCCTTACGGTATAACGGCACCGACTTCGGCGCATTGATACCGAGCTTTACCTGCTCACCTTTAATCTCAAGCACTGTTATTTCAATGTCATGACCGATCATGATAGATTCGTTGACTTTTCTCGACAGGGCCAGCATATCTATTCCCCCTTTGCTTCTTTACTCTTTTTCACCAGGTCGTATATATT
>JAZUBD010000545.1:0-7022 GCA_045638305.1 Lachnospiraceae bacterium | reverse complement strand
CTGCAAAGAAACCGCCGCACGCTCACACACATTGGTACTTCCAAGTAATGATGAATATGTATTCATTACCGTTACACCGTATGTGGAGTCTTGATAAGAACCGTACACCATACTGTAAATGGTGGCAGAAGAATAGTACTGCACACTAATTCCCACAATACTGATATAAATCAGGGATACCAAGAACCCCACCAATGTCATCAGCGCCACTACCAGTTTAAACTTCCAAAGTCGGTAAAATGCTGTTTTTATATTTTCAAGTAAATCAAAATCCGCCATTTCCAATTCACGAACATCCACGTTCATCTACCTTTCCTCCTTATCTCTTCTTTTTCAATATAATCGCGGATACAACGAAAATTAAAAGAATCAACACTCCGCTTAAAGCCAAAAGAAATGCATTGGTATTATCCGGTTCCGGCTCCGTTACCGGGTCTCCCGGCAGCGTAGTACTCGGATTCTCACTTTCCACCTGTTTTACCTCAAACTCCTTTGTTCCTAAAAACTCGGATTTCACCTGTCCGTCTGCACCAAGATATTCCATATAAAACTCCGCAGTATAGCTTCCCACACGAGACATTTGGAACGAGACACTCTGGGTCTTTGTGGTCCCGGCAATCAAGCTACCCACCTGGCTGGTTCCCACCGTTTCTCCGTCACTGTCAACACGTAATACAACATTACTTACGTTTTCATCACCTAACACCCGGAAATTTACCGATACCGATGTCTTCTCTCCCACATATACCTTGTTCGCACCGTTCACTGCCATTACGTGGAAAATATTATCCAAACCGGTAGGTACCCTTACCTCTACACGATTAGTTTTTCCTGCTGCTACCAATGATACATTAAAGGATAAAGCCGACGTATTAATAGAAGACCATGCATCATATTCAAAAGCTACCACACGACACTCTCCCGGCTTCATATCTCCCAAATACAACTGTGTCACAGTTCCGTACACCGGTGTTACACCGACCGGATTAGATACATCCAACAACACCTGCTGCACCGTCCGATACACACTATTATTCTTTACATACAAAGTCAGTGTAAATCCCATTCCCGGAACGATTCTCTCATGGCTCAGTTCATACCGCTCTACTACAATAAACGGAGCCTCCTCTAATTCTTCCGGAGATAAGGTCACCTCCGCCTCTTCTTCATCCGCCCGCACATAATTCAGGTCATTTGGGTTACCCCATACCCCCATACAAAACACAAACAGCAGACAAGCCAGTCTGATTCCATATTTAAACATTTTTTTCATTCTTTCCCTCCTCCTGTCTGTTATGTGCCTTTCTTCTTTTATATTTCTGATAGCCTTCGCTCTTATGGAACTTTTGCTCTCCTTTTTTGTTCACAAAGTAGTAGTTATAATCCTTTACATTCTGTCGGTATACATCCATCGGAATCTTGTTTACAATCATTCCGTAATACTTTTCAGCAAACGGTGCAATCCTCATCTTCGCTTCCTTAATCTGCTTCTTTCTGGTTTCTCCCAATGCAGACAACAAAATAATACCATCTACTTCCGGAAATAAAACCTGTGCATCCGGAACAATGGAAACGGACGGAACATCCAAAAGAATGCACTCGTACTTTTCCCGCACTTTCTCAATCAAATCACTCATGTTCGGGGAGCACAATACTCTGGTAAAATGATCGGAATACTCGCCGCACGGCATATAGGACAGGTTCTCGATGTTGGTATCGTAGATGACATCTTCCACTGTTACCGTATCATTTAACAAATAATCCGCCAAACCGGAGGTTGCCTCTTCATTTAACTTTTTGTACTTAATTGCCTTACGTACATCACAATCAATGACCAATGTCTTTCTCTTACTGTTTGCCATGGCAATGCCTAACGCAATACTGGTATACGTAGTACCCGCCACCGGAGAGCAACCGGTCAGTACAATCACCTGGCTTTTCTGTTCTCTGTCCCGCTTATTAAATAGATCCACTACAATTTTATCAATAGCAGCATTTACGATTTGCTCGTCCTTTGCATACAATTGAATCGTCTTTTTTGTCTCTGTCATTTCAGTCACCTCATTATCACTTCTACAAGTCACACGGTTGCTACTTCTTTCTGTATTTGATGGCCATATACGGCTCCACCAGTACCGATTTCACACTGTGGTAGCAATCCAGATAGCCCAACAACTTAAAGGAATTCAACAATTTACAATGCTCTACCAAATCTCCCCGCAGATTCGTTGCCTTCACGGAGCGTTCGATAAAACGAATCTTTTTCTTATCCAGGGAAATCGATTTTGCAAAGGCCAGCATTCCGGTGTATGCTTCCGCCAAATCCCGTAAAAACTTCACCCGCTTGTCCTTCTGGTGCATCTTCCGCATGGAAACATTATTAGCATGCAATCTACGCTTAATCAACGGTTTGTGATAGGTATAACACCCATCCAGACACTGCGCCATCTTCCATACATAGTCGTCATGTGCCCATCCCTTAATCCAAAACGGCTCTGTCCGGTCACGGAAAGTTTTCCGGATACACATATCACACCCAAGGCTGGCAATATGTACATTCCTGCTGTTTAACACTATTTTCTCTATACTACCGTCTCCGGTCATCTTCTCCATAATCTTCTTCGGTACAGACGGTGCGTTTTCGGCAGAGGAAAACGGCTCATAATCAGAACATAACAACTGAATATCCGGATTCTTCTCCATTACGGATACCATCTCTTCTATTTTTTCTACACACCAGATATCATCCTGATCAGAGAAAAAGATATAATCTCCGGAAGCCAATGACATTGCCTTATGAAAATTATTGGCATAGCCTAAGTTTTCTTCATTCTCGATTAATTTCCACCGGTCCTCCAAATGATTCTCCGCTATGTAGGTACGAATCATGGATACAGTGTCATCTTTGGAGCAGTCGTCACAAATGATCACCTCTTCCGGCGACTGCGTTTGATCCCGCAAGGAATCCAACTGCTCGATTAAATAGTCGGTTCCGTTATAAGTTGCCATTACTACTGATGTCTTCATGTGTATTCCCTCTTAAATTTGTTTGTAAACCGAAACAATACCAATATCGGATATGCCGTCACCCGGTTCATACTCCTCATGTATAACCCCAACTTTCCGGACTTCATATACGGATTTTTCCGATATTCCGGAAACTCTGTTTTCACAAATTCCAGCGTCTCTTTTACCAGATCCCATGCATCACAAAACCGCCCCACTTTGCTGATTCGTTGCATGGAGCTACAGAACAATACCCGGACACAAAAGTACTCCAATTCTTTTTCATACTCTTCGAAAAAGCCTCTTGCCTTATAATACTCCAGGCTCCCCTTTAAGACCGGGAAGATGTGGCGCACACGCTCTTTCCGGAAGGTGGACATGGTAGAGTTGCTGTGACGCAACCGCACCGCCAACGCTTCCTCTATGGTGGCAATGGATTTCAAATACGGAATCAGGTTCAGATAAAATGCCGTATCCTCATAAATATATCCCTCCGGAAAGGTCACCTCGGACTGCTCCATAATCTCTCTCCGGTATAGATGCAAAAACGGAGAAGCCAGCGCTCCGAAAAATAAATCCTTCGTCTTCGTTGCAACCTTAGAGGCCACATACTCCTGAAGCACCACTTCTTTTCCGTCCCGGTAGGTAATGTCCTTATAACCGCAGGCTACATAATCCGCATTCTGTGTTTTTGCGGTGGCATACAACTTCCCGAACATTTCCGGCTGTACAAAATCATCCGCATCCAAAAAACCGATGTACTCGCCTCTGCACATCTTCAGCGCCAGGTTTCTGGCGGAGGCCTGTCCGCCGTTTTCCTTATGGAGTACCACAACTTTACCCGGATATTTCTTCTCGTATTCTTCTAAAATCGCCTTACTGTTATCGGTAGAACCGTCATTCACAACTACGGCTTCGATTTCTTCCAGCGTCTGGTTCATCAAAGAATCCAAGCACTTATGCAAATATTTCTCCGCATTGTACGCCGGTACAATTACGCTTACCTTCGGAAGTCTCTCTTCCGTAGTCTTTTGTGTCATTGTGTTTCTTCCTTTCCGGTTCTACTTTATCTCTCGGTACACCTCGCTATAGCCCCAGTTCACAAAACGAATCTGATTCTCGGCTGTTTCCTCTCCGTCGTAGCATACCACCCAATTACTACCTGCATCCGCGGTCACAACCTCGATGTCAATCGGTAGATCATAATACTCCCTTGCTCCCTCTGCCTCTGCGGTAGCCTTACATGGAATAAAAATCTCTTGTCTTCCATTCTCCGTTACCACTATAAGGAACTTATCTTCTGCAGTGTCGTTAGTAACACTTAAATGTATCTTTCCTAAAGAATCTCTCCAGACAGATGCTACGTATAACCGCTCCGTACTGTAAACATTGTCAAATACTACACCGTCCGCTATATGCGGATAAATTTCTCCGAAGAGACGTCCTTTGCCTACAGAAATGTTACGGAATACTACATCATCTAATACCCAATCACCTTTTTTTGTTGCATAAATACTATATCCTCCACCGTTTATAATACAATCCTCAAACAAAAAGTTCTGTGCATTACTATACTCCATTCCTACTGCGAGACATGCATTAATTAGAGTCTTTCTTCCGTCCACCTTGATAATCGGAATTTCAATACGGCAATTAGAAAATGTAATATTCATAGCATCAATATCCGCTTTCCCGTACACCTGCACGGCATCCGTATGAATTCCATTATCATTCCATTGCGGAAATTCGCAGAAATAACTGTCTATCACTGTAATATTCCGGAATGGGTTCATAGCATCTCCGCTACTACCGCCAAAAAAACAGTTCTCAAAGCTGCTGTTACTTCCTTGAAATCTTACAAAAGAACAATCTACAAAAATGTATTGCGCACTCTCTTGCTCAACCTCCACCGATACATTACCGAACTTACAGTTTTCAAATCGTACCGTTCTCTGTACATCTACAGAAGCAGCATTTCGAATTCCGAAATCCAAATCGGAAAAATCCACATTGCGAATTACTATATCCGTCGCTGCATCCTTATTACGGTAATACCAATCGATTACGAGCATAGTTCCGTTATTACCAAGTGAATACTCTACCCCATCCACCGTACATGCACTGTTAATCTTTGCAAGAGACCCGGAGCATCCCGTATTATACTTATCCGGAATCTCTCTATAATCATACTCTCCTGCCGTTACCCTTTCCAAAACCGGAACCGGGGTTGCTGTCGGTAGCGGTGTCGCGGTCGGTACCGGTGTTGCCGTTGGAGCAGGCGTTGCAGTCGGTCTAGGTGTCGGAGTTGCCGTCGGCACTGGGGTTGCAGTTGCTATCGGGCGAGCCGTCGGAGTCGGTATCCACACGGGTGGCGTTGTCGGCCTTGGCGTTGCCGTTGCCGTCGGTACCCACACCGGTGCATTGGTCGGTCTCGGTGTTGCCGTTGCTACCGGTACAGGTGTTGCCGTTGCTATCGGCCGTGTTGTCGCAGTCGGTACAGGCGTTGTCGTTGCTACCGGTCTTGTTGTCGCGGTAGGTACCGGCGTTGCAGTCGGCATCCATACCGGTCCCACGGTCGGCACAGGCGTTGCCGTTGCTATCGGGCGTGTCGTCGGTGTTGCCGTCGGCATCCACACCGGTGTCGCAGTAGGCATAGGTGCTACTGTCACCGTCGGTCTCTACACCGGCACCTCTGTCGGAGCAGACACTGCCGTAGCTGTCGGCGTCGGAAGTACCACATCCTCTTCCGCACATTCCTCAATTCTGTCTGCCAAAATATAGCCGTAATATTCGTTTCCTACATACGTCACTCCCACGTGACGATACAGCTTCCCCTGATCTCCCTCGTATAAGCCGTACAACTTTAACGGCATCTCGGAAGAAATCAGGACAGAAGTACTCTTTGTGCTATCCACTCTTTTTACGCTTCCCGCACCTTGTTGCGGAAGACTGCTCATGGTAAGGGATGCCGTAATGGAAGACTTAATTTTTCCCCAGCCCTCTTGTACGCCCGGCTGATTTTCAAGTGCCAGCACGTACGGTGTCGCCTTCGGTTCTTTTTCCGTAACCGGCTCCTCTGCGACAGGTGTAGCTGTCGGCACTGCCGTTGCTGTTGCAATCGGTTCCGGCGTTGCGGTCGGGGCCGCCGTCGGTAACATCTGCGGTGTTACCTTGTTTTCTGTCTTGCCTGAAGCGACCTTGTCTCCTCCGGCAACACTCTCTACACGGGTAACCGTTTCCTCTCCTGCGCCAATCGGCAGCAAGGTTATCTTGCGTTCCGGTTCCTTTTCCGCCAAATCCTCTATGCCCGGATAGTTCTCCCGGGTCGTATGACTTCTCTTATATTCATAAAATCCAAAGACTACGAGAAGCAAAACCACCGCTACCGTAATCAATCGAAGAACATGCTTCATACCTTCACTCCTAAATACCTTTCTCCTAATCTCTCGCCCTATACTGCTACATTAAACATCTATTTCCTTCAAATACCGCGCCAGTGCATCCTTCCACTCCGGCAACGGCACAAACCCCATGTGTACCAGCTTGCTCTTATCCAACCTGCTGTTAAAAGGTCTCCTTGCCTTGGAAAGTCCGTACTCCTCGGTGGTTACCGGAGTAACCTTCGTCTCATAGCCCGCCTGTTTAAATATTTCACAGGCAAAGTCATACCAGCTGATAAATCCGCCCTCGTTGGTGGCATGGTAACAACCGTACTTCTCCGTCTCCGCCATATCCGCCAAAAGGCGTGCCAGATCCGGCGTATAGGTCGGGGTGCCGATCTGGTCGGATACCACACGGAGGGTATCATACTTCTTTCCGATATTTAACATGGTCTTGATGAAATTATTGCCGTTTAAGCCGAACACCCAGGCAATCCGCACGATAAAGTATTTTGCCAGAAGCTCCTTTACCGCCAGTTCACCCTCAAGCTTCGTCTGTCCGTACACACTGAGCGGTGCATACTCCGTGCAATCCGCATCCCACGGAGTCTCGCCCTGTCCGTTAAACACATAGTC
>JAZUBD010000544.1:0-3805 GCA_045638305.1 Lachnospiraceae bacterium | reverse complement strand
CTCCATGGCTTTGTCCGTCAAACTACGTTCACGCCTCATAAAAGGCGCTATGCTTCTTTTTTTGTGTTGTCTGCTGGCATTTCCTTCCGCCGCCCTTTCCGGGGCCAAAAATGGGCTTTTGCTCTGGTTCAATCAGGTTCTGCCGAGCCTTCTCCCCTTTTTAATTTTATCCACCCTGCTTTTATCTACCGGCTTGTCTGACAGTATTGCAAACCGTTTGGCTCCGGTGCTTTCTCCTATCTTTCGCTGTTCTCCTTCCGGTTGCTACGCTGTCATTATCGGACTCTTAGCAGGCCTTCCGGTTGGTGCAAAAACCGTGGCGGCTCTCGTTCAATCCGGAAAAATCACAAAAAAAGAAGGAGAATATCTTCTTCCTCTTTGTAACAATCCCAGCCCGCTGTTTCTGTTAGGCTTTATTTCCGTATCTGTTCTGGAACGTCCGGATTTGCGGTATGTCGTATTCTTTATCGTAACCGCATCCTCAGTGTTGGCGGCTATGTTGCTCCATCGGGATTTTTTCAAACAACCGCCGGATACCGACTCCCGTTCTGCGCAAGCCGTTTCCGCAAACCCTCGGTTTACCTTCTCCTTCTTATTGTTGGATGCCGCCATTGAACAAGCCTTTTCCGTCCTCACCAAAGTAGGCGGTTACATTATCCTGTTCTCCGTGTTCGCCGCTTTCCTTGCCGTTCTTCCTCTTCCTGCTCCGTTTCTTTCCTGTGCCGGATCTGTTTTGGAAATCACCTCAGGAAGTGCCGCCCTGGCCGCTCTTTCCGTTCCTTCCTCCCTGTTTCTTTCCCTGGTTACGGGGTTTGTCGCTTTTGGCGGATTGTCTGCCGCATCGCAAACAAAAAGTGTGCTGGCGGGAACAGCGCTCCCGTTCGCACACTATCTTTTCACAAAAGCAATCGCCGGACTCCTTGCCGGACTGCTGATGTCGGTCTATGTACAGCTATTCGGCTAAACAATACCTCCACCGGCACCATACCGTCTTTATTCCTCTTCATCAACACCATCAAGGAAGGAATTCTCATCAAACTCGAAATCGTCGTCAAGCTGCTCCTGCGGCTGCTCCTGACGGTTCGGAACCTCCTCCGGCTGCACCTCACCGTTTAACTCTCTGCGGTTTGCAGCAACGATTTCCAGGTTCTGATGCATGGACTCAAGCATCGCCTCGGAACGATTCTTCGTAATTTCAAAGGTGGAAGCCAGTAACTGCTCCACACGGCCGAGCATCTCGTTGGTATAGCCGAGAGCGCCCTGGCGAATCTGGTCAGCCTCCTCCTGAGCCTGCGCAACCAGCATCTCCGCATGCTCCGTTGCCTGACGAACCATTTCATTTGCCTGGTAATACGCCTGCTGGGTAATCTCGTTATCGTTCACCAACATCTGGGCCTGTGCTCTGGCTGCTTGCTCGATGGCAGAAGCCTTATCCTCCGCATCCGCAATAATCGCGTCGCGATTTGCAATCATCTTCTGACAACGCTTAATCTCCTCCGGCACTTTTAAACGTAATTCATCTAACAAATCATACAGTTCCTCCTTCGGTACAATTACCTTGGAACCGGAAAATGCGGATGCCTTACAACTTTCTACAAACTCAAAGATTTCTTCAATCAACTGCTCGATTCGCTTTGTACTCATACTGACTCTCCTCGCTTCGCTTTTTTATATACATCATCCATAATACACTGCGGTACAAAATGACTGATATCTCCGCCGTAGCCGGCAATCTCCCGCACAATGCTGGAACTGAGATAGGCATACTCTACATTCGTGGTCAAAAATACGGTATCGATATCCGGCCGCAACCGCTTATTGGTCTGGGCCAGCTGCAACTCGTACTCAAAGTCCGTTACCGCCCGCAATCCTCTTATAATCGTACGGGTTCCGTACTCCACCGCACAATCTACCAGTAATCCGTCAAAAGAAATAATCTTCACGTTCGGCAAATCCGCAGTTACGCGCTCTAACAACTCGATGCGCTCCTCCGTGGAGAACATGTTCTTTTTCGAGCTGTTCTTAAGCACGCCGATAATCAGCTCATCCACAATCTCCGACGCCCGTTTTATAATATCCAGATGTCCCAATGTCACCGGGTCAAAGCTTCCCGGATAAAGTCCTCTTCTCATAGCTTCCTCTTTTCCAAAAAAATATGTTTATTGGACCCGTAGCTCTTCTCCCGGTAAATCGAAAAACCCAGAGACTCCGCATAGGACATATCCGTATCCGCAGAGCCTTCTACGATAATCTTCGTATACTCGTCCACATAAGACGCCTGACTGAGCACAGTCAGTACCTTTTCCTCCCAACCGAGGTCGTACGGCGGATCCATAAAAATCAAATCAAAGGGCACATGCTGCAAGGTACGAAGCACAGAAATCACATCCCCCGGCTTTACCTGAGCCTCTGCTTCAAACCGTGTCGCTTTTAGATTGGCCCGAATACAGGCAAGCGCATCTCTGTCCTGCTCCACAAGTACCGCTTCCTTTGCGCCGCGGCTGAGTGCCTCAATACCGATGGCTCCGCTCCCGGAAAACAAATCCAAAAAGGACGCTCCCGGAATATCCGGCTGTAAAATATTGAACAGGGTCTCCTTGATCCGGTCCGTGGTAGGACGAACTTTATCTCCCTTTACCGTGGTCAGACGAATACGACCTCTGGAACCCGCAATCACTCTCATTGCTCATCCTCCAAACATGCACACTGATATAAGTTTAGTGTATCGCATTCTCCTATGAATTGCAACAGTTATTTATGAATTAGGACGAAAAAACTAGGGCCGCCACGAAAATGTGACGACCCCAATTTTACTTAGGAATCTCGCCGATTCTTACTTGCCGGACATAGACTCTTCCTGACGCTTGATCATCTGACGAACCATCTCACCGCCAACGGAACCGTTCTGAGCGCTGGTTAAGTCACCGTTATAACCCTGCTTTAACGGAACACCGATCTCAGATGCAACTTCCATCTTGAAACGATCCATAGCTTCTCTTGCTTCCGGAACTTCTACACGATTTCTACCTCTGGACATAGTATACACTCCTTCCTCAATTCCCGCGATGCGGGCTGTTTCAAAGTTTCGTAATCCCGGGACCCGCACCGCTTTCGCTGTGTGTGTACCTCTTGATTACGGTGTTATTATATGTCCCATGCAGAAAAATAAACTGGAAGATTACACCGTTTGTTCACGATCCCCAATGCACTGTTCTTCTTCTCTTTCCTTTCTGGCCTCATCCATAATCAGTGCAATGAGACCGAGAATACAAAGAGCCGCAAAAAAAGCAAGTACACCGTTCTGAAATGCGAGCCAGAAAATCACGCCGATAATTACAAGAGTAAAAAGAGTTGCTGTCATAGTATTGTCCTCCATAAAATGATTTATCACGATTTTAAAATGTTAAGAACCGTAACAAGGACTGTTCCTTATTACGGTTCTTATGATACATCATATAGAGTCCAATAAAACGGACTATTTTACTTTTACAATAAAGGTCTGGAAGTAATCGGATTCCGATTCCCCCTCATACACCACTTCCCCCAAGGACCGTAAATAATCGTAATCCAATAACGAATTGCCTTCCGCATCCTTGTATTTGATGTATTCCACTTCGCCTACATATAAGTAATCCACGTCGTACTGCTGTAACAGCATGGTGCCCAGTTCCTTATCCGCACAGCCGTAGATTGCCTCAACATCCGCTCCTCTGGCATCCACAGCCGCAATATCACCCTTCCATAACCATTCATGGGTACGCCAGCCGATAACGGTAGGACAACCGGAAGTCGGATCGTAGCCATG
>JAZUBD010000543.1:0-7432 GCA_045638305.1 Lachnospiraceae bacterium | reverse complement strand
TTCACCGTCGGGACCTCCGAGCTGACTTATTATTATGCCCGCAGCAGCAGCGTTGGGCTGAGATATTTTAACGGGATACTGTAATCTTCTTTCATAACTCCACATTACTTACACGCTCCTTCCCACGGCCACGGATATTCTACCCATTTCCAACAATCATCGCAAAAACAATCATAGGAGGAAAGCGGTCCGTAACAAGCCGTATATTCCTTTACCATCTGCTCTCTTACCGCGCACATATTCCGGTAATAGGCTAACGCCTCCTCACACTTCGGATGTGTATCCAAAAACAGGCGCGCCTCGTCCATGGCAAAGCTTGCTTCGTTTATCTTGTGCAGCAACGTCATTCTTTCTTTTTCAGCGCCCATCAGTTACATCTCCTTCCATAGAATTCAAGATCAAGCTCCTTAAAAATCGTACCGGTAGAGAACCCTTCACATACCTCATACAACTTTCTCCAGCTTTGCCACGGTACATATGCCATCGCAAGTGCCTTTCCCGGCATATCCTCATCGCAACAAACGCCATGCTTCTTTACTTCCCGATACATGGATTCTACCGCACAACCGCAGTAGTCCTCCTTCTTCTCCTCTTTCTTACAGCCGCAATCCATACCCGGCATAACATCCGGTTTCTTACAACCGCAGTCCATATCCGGCTTCCTGCAATCGCAGTCCATGCCGCCCATGACATCCGGTTTCTTACAGCCGCAATCCATGTCGCCCATTACTTCCGGCTTCTTACAGCCGCAATCCATGCCACCCATTGCGTCCGGTTTCTTACAGCCACAGTCCATGCCGCCGGCATATCTTCTGTTTCCGTAGTTGCCATAATTCCTATAATTATTCATAGAATACTCCTTTCTTTGCTCTCCGTAATCTATCATATGAACCCCTTACGGTTTTGTGCAACACGAATTTCCCTTGCAAATCATTTGCTGTAGAATTATAATAAATCTTGGAAAACACTTACAGATATTTTTGAAAAGCTCGGAATAAAAAGGAGAACTACACTATGGCAAGTACGGGAAAATGCGAATATTGCGGCGGAGTCATCCTCAGTAGCGACAAGACCTGTCCTACCTGTGGTGCTACCAACCTTCACTACGTGGAGGACGCACCCTCTGTGGTTCTGACACCGCATACCATAGAAGAGCTGGCGGAATATTGTGCGGAACGCAATATGCCCCTGCAGCGCATGCGATTCTTTATCGGAGAAAACTATCAAAAACCGAAAGCCTTCGGTATCTATCAAAACGGTGCAGGAGAGTTTGTCGTATATAAAAACAAGTCCGACGGCTCCCGCTCCATACGATATCTGGGACGTGATGAAGAATATGCAGTACAGGAGCTGTATCTGAAATTGCTGGAGGAATGCCACAAGCGAAACATCTGGCCGGATACCCCGGACGGCAAACCACCAAAGGTCACAAAAACCGCTCCTCCCAAGGGAAAGCAAAAGAGCTCCAAAGGCTGGCTGTTCTTTTTGCTCCTGTTTTTCGGTTTGATTGTAGCATATATCGGTTATCTCTTTACAAGAGCCCTTTTTGTCAACATGGGCATTTTAGAGGAAGTCAAATTATGTATCTCTTCTTTTTTCGGTTTTGGCTTGTATTCTCTCTATAACCTGATTTATGTACGCATCGTACAAGTGGAACGGGAAAAACAAACAGGAACACACCGCCCGGATAAAAATACGTTCCTCAGAAAAGAACATTTTATCATCGTCGCACTGTTCGCCACGGCAGTTACTGTTCTCAACCTACTGTTAAAGCATCCGGTGTTTTACATGAATCTTTTGTTACTTGCCGGATTTTCCCTGTTCGGTTCCTGGTTACTCCCTCTGGGATTTATTATTTTAAATGATCTTCTGCGCTCACTGTTCAGAAAACTGTTTTCTAAGAAGAAACGAGCAAAGAAGAAGAAAGCAGAGGAATTTTCCTGGAAAACCATGGCTGTTATGTTAGCTGCCTGCACCCTTTTTATTACCGCCGTACCGATGATTGACGGCAATAAAAAGGAGGGCTACTATCAAACCTCCACCGGCATCTTTTATAAAATAGACAACGACGTTTACGAATACACCGATTCCGGTTGGGATTATACCGACTATTCCACCGACTACCTGGACCCGGACGATTACGTCTATATGTACGATGACTCCTGGGACTCCGACTGGGGGATGGACTCTTATGACCGATTCGAGGATTCTTCCTATTATGACGATTATGATAGTTCGGATTCCGACTACGACTCCGGCAGCAGTTTTGATTCCTGGGACAGCGGCGGAACCGACTGGGACAGTGATTGGTAATTCCATGCAAAAACAAAGAGCGGTACATCCGACCTTCTTCGGATATGCCGCCCTTTTTCATTTCCGTTCGCCTTACATTGCTTCGGATTCTTCCGGCACCTGAGCTGCCGCTTTCCGTCTCTTCGCCAATATCCCGCCGATGCGTCCCGTTTCTTTTGCAGAAAGGGATCCCCAGCCGTTTGTCATGACCCGGTCAAACAATCCCAGTTCCTTGGCAATTTCGTACTTTACCAGCTCCTCCGGTGATAATTCCTCCAGCACAATCGGTTTCTTTTTCTTCATTCCGTCACCTGTTCCTTCCGTCTGTTTTTCGCCCCGCACCTAAGACGTAGGCCTTCCCTTACAGTATTTACCGATCCTGCCGCTTTATACCGCGTTTTTCTTTCTCTTTAAACTTCCCTTAAATTCCGCCCAGGCCTCACGGACTCCCGGCTCCGCCGCCACCACGTTCAATTCCGCTCCGATAAACATAATGTACATACAGGCATATAGCCAGACCATACACAGTACAATGGCAGTCAGACTACCGTACATGGCGGAAAAATTCGACATTCGGTCAATATAAAAGGAGTACAGATAAGAAAACCCCAGCCAACCGGCGGCACTGAGCATTGCCCCCGGAAGTTCTGTGGTGGCATGGTCCGATTTCCGGTTCGGAATCAACAAATACAGCCCCCAGAAAAAGCCGGTCAAAACCAGAAAAGAAACCACGGTCCGCAAACTGATAATCAAAAGAGCCGCATGCTCCAGCAAAGGTACCCGGCTCTGGATGTGTACATAAATCCGGTTTCCGAATACCAACAAAAGCAACGTTAACACCAATACTACCGCAAACACCAGCGTATATCCCACAGACCAGAACCGTAGTATAAAATAGTTTCTCGTTTCCTTATTTCCGTACACTGCATTCATTCCCCGGATAATGACGAGAAATCCCCGGGAGGCCGACCATAAGGCCGCTGCCACCGAAATCGAAAGCAAGGCTCCCGAGGTCTTTTGCAATACTTCATAAAGCAGTACCCCGATAAAATCATGTACCGCCTCCGGAAATGCAGTTTGCACTGCCGCCAGAAGTTTCTCCGTTTCCACCGGCAAAAAACGCACCAGTGTCAACAAAAAAATCAGAAAGGGCAGAAAGGAGAGAATGACAAAAAAGGCGGTCTGGGCCGCAAAGGCTGATACGGTGTCCTCCCGTAGCTTCCTTAGAAACGCTTTTATCATACAATAACCGGCCTGTACCATACTTCTCCCTTCTCCGTACGCTCTACTCAATCGTAAATAAACCCAAGCTCCGTCCCCGGATAATACTCCCCGATAATATCTTCACAGTTCTTTCCCTGTCGCGCCATGGCATCCGCACCGCACTGGCTCATACCCACGCCGTGTCCGTAGCCTCCTCCGGCCACCAGATACCCCGTGACGCCCCGATAGGTTCCCTTCTGCAGGGTAATAAACCCGCTGGGAAGTAACGAAGCCCCGTTTACATTCTCGCCGTTCTCCCGATAAATCGTTGTATTTACGGGAGCCAGCACACTACGGATATTATATTCGTTTTTGATTAAGAATACTCCGTTTTCCGCTACCAAACGCAGACTTGTGGCAATCTCTCCCTTTCCCTTTTCCTTCACCTGAATACTTTTTATTTCACCGACCGCATCTATTGCCTTACTGATATAATCCCCCGTAGTCCCATCGTAGGTTAAAATCTGCTCCGGTACCACCCGGTACCGTTCCTTCAATGTAGCTTCTACCCGTTCCGACAAATCCTCTAACGAGAGAAAGGTCTGCCAGCGATACCAAGGGCTTTCCGTATCGTAACCGGTCTCCTTTGCCTGTAAATAGGGCACTGCCTCTGCATTTTCCCATACATCCTCCGCTGCCGCTGTATGCCCTGAAGAAGTGGAATAATAGTAGCATTGTGCCACTTCACCCTCATAAAACAACACCTGCCCGTGGGTCTTCTTTACCGCCAATATTGCTTCCTCCGTCTCCGGTGTATTGTTGTACACCTGACAAGCCGTGCTGTCGTCCACATGCGCGCCGTAGGCCGCATACCGATTCGCCAAAAACTCGGTATAGGCATAGCTCCGGGCGCAAATCGCCTGAGCCTTCAACGCCTCCGCTCCGAAGGAAGAGGGCATCTCACTGGGCAGCACCGCATACAAATACTCCTCCATGGTCACCTCATTCACCAGAAGCAGACCTTCCTCCCTTGCCTCGATTTCCAGTGTACCTCGGTACGAGGGCGTTCCACCGGCACGCGTGATGCTGTACACAGTGATTTTCCCATCCGCTTTATCCGGCGTCACTACTTTTCTTCCCGCCTCTATGTTAAAATCTTTTTTCGATAAACAGCATCGTTCTCCTACCCCGAAATGCTTTTTCTCTTCTCCTGTCTCCACCGTAAAGCCGCAATCCGCCGTAAACTCTACCGTTTCATGATAATATCCCCGGTAGCCGTCCGTTCCCAACAGCACCCGGATTTTCTTAAGCTCCGGCGCCTTTGTAAGCAGTGCCGCACAAAGCGTTCCGTTCTCTAAAATGAACTCCGTTTCTTCAGACCCCACCAGTACCTTCCCTGTAGGTTCCTCCGCCAAACCGCCGTACAGCCGATATACCCGGAAGCTTTCTGCCAGAGGAAGTACCCCGTAACCTGCCAGTTCGATACCGTTTTCATCCGCCTGCAATACCTTTGCCGTAATTTTGTCCGGCTTTATGACAAGAGATGTGATTTCTTCCCCTTGTACCGTCAAATCCCCCACACACTCCGAAAGCTCCTCCTGCACCTTCCCTTTCGTGGAAAAGGTCTGCTCCTTCCCCTCATAGAAAAAGGTGATACTATCCTCCGAGGATGCCATTATCCACACATTTTTTAACTCCCGAGGCTCTGTCACCGCCGGTGTCGGTGTACCGGATGGGGATTCCCCGTCTTCCCCAATCCCCTTTTCCCTCAAAAAAAACAGCAGTACCGCAAAAAGAAGTACCGCCGTCAGAACTATGATTCTTTTTTTCATACTTCCTCCGGACAATCTTTTTTATAAACCTATGATGTCCGAAAGTAAAATATACCAGTCCGATGAGGGCAGGTTTCTCCTCACCGTATTCCTACCCTACTCTTCCTCTTCCCCTGTCAGTCTTCTTCCCAATCGCGAGAAAACCGCCTCAATCAGAAGCTGTAACAGCAAATAGAACATCACCGCGCATGCAAGGGCAAAGAACGGATACCGGGTCTTCAAACCGTTTGTAAGCATCACTTGTGCCAAATCATTGACGCCGATGAGTCCCACCAAAGAAGACATCTGCAGTAAAATACAAACCAGGCGTTTGATTTCAAACAGGGACTGTTCCGTCACAAACGGAAGCAGGGCCGAGAAAAACTCTCTTCTGGCTCTGCGATTGACCGCTGCACTTCGGGCCTCCGCTTCCCTTTTGATATTCCGGGATAAAATATCCGAAAGATGTCCGCCCGCATACAACCCGAACACAAGCACCGCAATTAACAAACCACCCCGGTGCATTCCGCCGAGAAAGGTGTAGTACCACAGCAAAAGTGCCAGATAAAGCGGCGTTCCTTTCGTCAAAAAGGCAACTGCCGTTCCCAGACGCCGTAGCCACTTATACCCGGAGGTGCGCAAAAACGACAATACCGCCGCAACTACTGCACCTACTGCCAGAGCCAACACAAAGACAAGGAGCGTAAATACGCAGCCTTTTATAATACGCAGATATGCTCCGCCTCCGATTAAATTGTTATATACCGCATCATAAATATTCCGTATCATGCTTTTGATTCCTCCGTTTCCCTTTTCCTTCCCGCCTATCCGTTATTCCAACACCAGGTACGCATATTCCCGCATGGTGTAATATCCCTTCGTTACAAGATAATCCTTCTTCCCCGGGGATGTATTTTTACTGGTACCGTAGGCAAACAGCAAATCCACCTTCCCGCTGTTCAGTACGGTAAAACTGTCCTTCGGTTCTATCACCACCGTCTCAAACCGATATCCGGTCCTTTTTTCCAATTCTTCTAAAAACGCCACGGAAAATCCGCAAGGTACGCCGTTTTCATCCACACGGTCAAGAGGCGGCACCGTTCCCGTCACACCCACATATAATGTTCTGTTCCCGGAGGATGCCTTCTTCTCATAGAAATCCAGCGGTTCATCCGCATCCACGTAGGCTACGGCCAAAGCCTTTAATGTCCCATCCTCTTCCAGTTCGGAAATCGCCGCATTCAACTCCTGCTGCAGCGCCTCATCCGACGTTCTCAGCGCCATGGCAAAGGAAAGGCGTCCGCCGCCCTCTACACCGTTTGATGTATCTGCCGGCGTCTGCACACGGCTAAGTCCTTCCTCCGTCCGAAGTAAATACTCCGCTGTCACATCCGGACAGCAAATCACATCCGCGCGACCGCTTCTTAACTCATACAACAATTCATCCATATCCGATACCCCATGGTATCCGGAAAGCTTCGTCCCGAGAATGGTTTCAAACAATACCTCCGCATTCTCCTTCGGGAGTCCGGCCGCATCAATTCCCGCCATCACACAGCCTGTCAACTGCTCCGACGATGTGATTGCCTTTCCTTTTGCATCCGGCTTTGCAAAGTCCGTCGCCGTCGCAATCAGTAACAGTATCACCGCTACCGCCACGGCCCAAAGGCCGATTACACCTTTCTTCATGTCTACCTCCCTTTACTCCACCCTAAGTCCGATAATTCGCTCGTCTCTGGTTCCTACCACAATCGTATTTCCGAACACTGCCGGTGTTGCCTCTAACGTCGTATGCAACGCAACGGAATCCAATAGCGTACCGTTTTCTCCGTGAAACAGCAGCACCGTACCATCGGAACAGCACTGTACCAGATATACCTTACCGCTTTCGGCATACAGCGCCACGGTGGAGCTCCACGCATAATTTGCAAGCTCTGTCAGCCATACCGATTCTCCGGTCCTACTATCCAAGGAAACCAAATAACCGGAAGCCAGACTCGGGGTCCGGGATACAGAATAAATAATCTGTCCTTTGATAGCTCCCTGCCCCAATACACCGGTAGCCAGAATGCCGCCCTCCACGCCGTCCACATTGTGACAAGAAAAAGGCTTCTTCCAGACAACAC
>JAZUBD010000542.1:0-2014 GCA_045638305.1 Lachnospiraceae bacterium | reverse complement strand
ATCGCAAAGGAGTATATCCGTCCCTCTGGCTTTTGCCGCCGTCAGCGCATCAAATACCACAGCCGCCGGGTCAGCCCCTTCCTTCTGGGAAATAATCTCCACGCCTGCTCTGTGGCTCCACTCGGTGAGCTGCTCCGCCGCCGCTAAAAGCACCTTCTTACCGTCATTCTTCAACATGCCGGCCAGCTTTCCGATAGAAGTGGTCTTACCTACCCCGTTGACACCGATGACCAATACCACCGATTTAAGGTTTTCGAACTCGTAAGCCCCTTCCGGAACATTCATTTGCTCACAGATGCTTTCTTTTAAGAGTTCCTTGCATTCTGCCGGATCCTTAATATGACGTTCCTTTACCTTTGCCTTTAAGTCGTCAATAACCGCTTCCGTGGTGGCCATGCCCAAATCCGCCATAATCAGAATCTCTTCCAGCTCTTCATAAAAATCATCATCGATTCCGGAAAAGCCGGAAAACAATGCCTCAAATCCGCCGGCAATCTGCTTTCTTGTCTTCGACAAGCCTGCCGCCAATCTGCCGAAGAATCCCTTCTTTTCGCCCATATATACCCTCCTGTTTATGCATCCAGCTTATCCTCGATCAAGTTTACGGATACCAGTGTAGAAACACCCTTCTCCTGCATGGTAATGCCGTACAGGGTATCCGCCGCCGCCATAGTGCCGCGACGATGGGTAATTACGATAAACTGGGTATGTTTCGTTAGCTTGTGTAAGTAGCCGGCATAACGTTTTACGTTGGAATCGTCAAGCGCCGCCTCGATTTCGTCCAATAAACAGAACGGAGACGGTTTCAGATTCTGAATCGAAAACAATAACGCAATGGCGGTTAACGCCTTTTCTCCACCGGATAACTGCATCATGTTCTGCAGCTTCTTTCCCGGTGGCTGTGCATTAATACGCACGCCCGCGGTGAGGATATCTTCCTCCTCCTGTAGCTCTAATGTACCCTTACCGCCGCCGAACAACTCACGGAATACCACGTCAAACTGCTCCTTAATCTGCTCGAACTTTTCCTCAAACTGTACGCGCATCTTACCGTCCAGTTCGGAAATCATAGCAGACAACGTCTCTCCCGCCGTCACCAAATCATTTCGTTGTGCATCTAAGAAGGTAAAACGCTCCATGCAATCCTTATATTCTTCGATGGCATTCACATTGACAGAACCCAGACCCTTGATCTTATTCTTTAATTCCTGGGTCTTCTTCTTTGCCTGCGGTAAACTGTCGAATTCGTCACTCTTTAACTCCGCCGCATCGGACAGGGTCATTTCGTACTCCTCCCACATATAGGCACACTGAGCCTCAATCTGCTCCTTTAACTTTTCCTTCTTATCCGTTAAGCGGAACAGCTCCTTATCCAACTCCGCCTTACGCTCCGCTAAGGTCTCTCTCTTTGTGAACAGACCCTTATGCTTTGCGGTGGCCTCCTCACGGCGCTTTGTAATATCCTCGGCTTCCTTTTCGATGCCGCCGCACAACTTGTACAACGTCTCGATTTCATGCCTGGTCCGCTCAATGAGGGTCTCCTTTTCGGTAACCGCATCCACGGCTCCCGCACCTTCATCACTTAACTGGCTCTCTTCTCCGGCCAGCTTTGCGAGCTCACCCTCAATACGGGCAATATTCTCTTCCAGATAATGACTGCTCTGCTTTACGGTACCCAGCTCCATACGAAGGCTCTCGCCCTTTTCCAATGCATACTGCTCTAAGCGGCGTTCCTCCTCCAAATGGTGGGCACATTCTTCGATACAGGTATCGTTATGTTTGCTGTCTTCTTCGTTTTCACGAAGCGCCTGCTCCATCTTTTCGATGTTCTCGGTAAGCTCCTTCTCCTGTACTTCGATTTCCATAAGCTCCTTGTGAATCTCGTCATAGGAAGAAATATGCTCCTGCGCCTCCGCTTCGATACGGTCAAGCTCCAACTTCGCGGTGTTCTGTAATAAGAACTCCTCCTGCAGGGCTGCCTTGGACTCTTCCAAACGCTTGCTCATTTCTTCAC
>JAZUBD010000541.1:0-4847 GCA_045638305.1 Lachnospiraceae bacterium | reverse complement strand
TTGGAATTAACGGACACCAAAATCATGGTATCGGAACGTTCTCCTCCAAACTGCGGTAACGCCTCCGTACCGATTAATAGGATGTTATATACATACTCCTCGTGACGCGGCTCTATCATCGCAATCGGCGTTGCGGTCGGTACCGGCGTCGGATCTCCCGGTTTTACCGGCTTTGTCGGCTCCGGAGTCACATTCTGTACCATCCCGGTAGCTTCCGGTGGCTGAGTCACCTCGGCTTCTCCTCCGGTCTTGTCGGACACATAGCCTGCAACCATACTGTAAATAATTTTACGTCCCGGCTTGGTTCCGACCAAAAAGAGTAAAATCAGGCAAAGAGAAGCCACAGTAATCATAGCTGCCCTGCACCACTTCGGAATACGTTGCCAGATAGTTTTCTTCTTATCTGAAGTGCTATCCAACTCTTTTCCATCCTCTACCGGCCCTAACGTCACCGCCATCTGTTCTGCCAACGCCGCATCGATACTCTGCAAAATCATATCCTCGTCCGCAGTTTCCTCGGTATCCGCAAACTCTTCTTCCCCAAAGTCAAAATCAAAATGAAGCTCCGGAAGTTCCTCCTCGGAACCTGCAGGTATGTAATCGGTCGCCTCGGCGACCGCACCCGTCTCTCCTTCTTCCGTTCCCTTGGTATCCGGTGCAACTCCTACTTTCGCACGCGGTACAATGACCTCTCCCGTTAACTCATCCACCTCAAATTCATCAAATATGGATTTCTTTTCTTCACTCATATTATGATCCACCTTTTCTATCTTATTTCAGCGAGTCCCCAAAAAGCGCTTTATTCTTCTCCCAGTCTACCACTAATGTGCTGGTTACCTTTCCCATATCCTTCGAGGAAAAGGCCCCCTTCATCGGAAGCTGCTGTTGTTCCATGGTCGTAATACGCCCGTCATACACAACATAAATCAGTTCTTCCATGGTCTCCTCACTGATATCAGTCTCGATATACCCTAATGCTTGCTTTAAAATCTTAATCCATCCGGTAAGTCCGGACTCTTTATACCGTTCAAACAAATTCTCAAGCACCATACGCTGACGCTCGGTTCTTCCGTAATCGTTTTTCGTTCCGTTGCAGTTAGCCACATAACGTACCCGGCAATAGCCCAAGGTCTGATTTCCGTTTAATACCTGTGTCCCCGGTGTTACATTCCGGAACTGTTCCTTTGAAATGTAGTTGTGGGTATTCAGATATTCCGCTTCCTCTGCAGTCAACGTTACCTCTGCACCACCCAGCAAATTAATGATTTCTTCAAAACTGTCAAAGCCCACCTTCACATAGCCGTCCGGCCATATACCCAGTTTGTCGTATAGCAGCTTATACAAACCGCTTACTCCCTGGCTTGCATACACCGCATTGATTTTGCAAGGCTTCATTCCCTCCGGCTCTACATAAGTATCACGCAAAACAGAAGTTAACACTACTTTCTTCTCCTTGACATGAATTGTAGCTAAAATAATCGTATCGGTCCTTCCTTTGCCCGGAGAGGTTTTTAATGCTTCCTCTCCCAACAGCAAAATGTGGTAGAACTCTCTTTCCTTCTTCGGATCCGGCTCTGCCTCCTCCGGCTTTTCAAACAAAACCTCCTCCGAGTTCCCCGGGGTATTTCCCGGCGCCTTTTCAGAGCTTTGACCCGATACAAAATTCACCGAATTATGCAAATATCCGGCCACGACCTTTGACGTCAATTTTTTCCCGGGCTTTGTATAAAACACAAACAATAATAGCGCCGCGGCTACCGCTACAACGGCAGCCACCGCCAATACCATTGTTTCTATCAAACCTTTTTTCTTTTTTTCCATAAACTCCCTCCCCAGAATATCACTCTACCGCACCGTCTGCAAGTATTTTTTCCAAAAGCTTATATATTCTGAGCGCAGACGGAATATGAAGGCGTTCTGCCGGTGTATGAATATCTTTCATCTCCGGTCCGATGGAAATCATATCCATTCCCGGAATCTTTTCTCCCAACAATCCACACTCCAACCCCGCGTGAATCGTAGCAACCTCCGGACGCGTTCCGAACATTGCCTCATACGCCGTTACATAAACCTCGCGAAGCTTTGACTGCTCCTTATATTCCCAGGCCGGATATTCTCCGGACACCTCATAATCACCCCCAAGGAAACCGATGAGATATATCATCTTCTCCTTTAAAAACTCCAAATAGCTTGCTTTACTGCTCCGCAGGGACCAATGAAGCTCCATCCCGTCGGACGTCATTTTGCAGATACCGAGATTGAGCGAGCTCTCCACCAACCCCGGAATCTCCGCACTGTTTACCTGAATGCCGTTCGGCGCCTGCATAAGCACGAACAAAAACTTTTCAAAAGAACGCGGATGCATTACCGGTGCTTCCTCTACATAATCCTCTGCCGAAAAAGTCAGCGTAGCCTCCGGCTCCCCGCTGCGGATTTCTTCCGTCATCTCCTCCGCAAGGGCCTGCGCCGCCTCGATTTCTTCTCCGGAAATATCCTCCGGGAACAAAAGCGTTGCCGTCGCATCCCGAGGAATGGCATTGTCCTTCTGACCGCCGGAAAACGCCTCTACTAAAAACGATACTTTTTCCCGTAACATAAACAAATATCTTGCCAGCCAAAGCACCGCATTGGTACGGTTCTTATCGATTTCCGCCCCGGAATGTCCGCCCAAAAGACCGGATACCGTTACCGTCACAATACGTCCGCCGGTAACAACACGCTCCACCGGAATCCTTCCGGTTACCCGTGCGCCGCCCGCACAGCCGCACAGCACAATATTTTCCTCTTCGGAATCAATATTTATCAAATGACGTCCGGAAAGAAGGGAACCGTCCAGTGCCTTTGCACCGTCCATGCCCGTCTCTTCTTCCGTAGTAATCACTAGCTCCAGTGCCGGATGCTTTGCCTCCGCATCGTCAAGCAAAGCCAGACAATAGGCCACCGCAATACCGTCATCGCCTCCCAGCGTTGTCCGGTCCGCATGTAACCACTCGCCGTCTACCTTCAGTGTCAGACCGTCCGTCATAAAATCGATATCCGCTCCGGCTTCTTTTTCACACACCATATCCATATGGCCCTGCAAAATCATGGTCGGATGCTGCTCGTATCCCGGTGTGGCATCCTTATAAAAAATCACATTATCTGCCGTATCCCGGACATACCGGAGATTCCGCTCCTTCGCAAAATTCTCCAGATAATCCGCCAGTTTACCTACATTTCCGGAACCGTGGGGAATGGCCGCAATCTCCGAAAAATAGTATAATATCTTTTTATAATCCAATGCCTCAAGCTCAGCAAGCATAGGAGAACCTCCTTAATTCTTAAAGCTGTGAATCGGTGCCGGAATTCTTCCGCCACGTGCTACGAATGCATCACAGGAGAAATTATTCACCGGCATAATCGGCGCATAACCGAGGAGACCGCCGAACTCTACGATATCTCCCACGTCTTTCCCGATAACCGGAATGAGACGTACTGCCGTGGTCTTTGCGTTAATCATACCGATGGCCATTTCGTCCGCAATGATACCGGAAATGGTAGTAGCCTTTGTGCTACCCGGAATCGCAATCATATCCAGACCTACGGAACATACACAGGTCATTGCTTCAAGCTTCTCTAAGGTAAGAGCACCTGCCTGTACCGCATCAATCATACCCTGGTCTTCACTGACCGGAATAAAGGCACCGCTTAAACCGCCCACGTAAGAGGAAGCCATAACGCCGCCCTTCTTTACCTGGTCGTTTAATAATGCAAGGGCTGCGGTGGTACCCGGTGCACCAGGGAATTCCAACCCGATTTCCTGCAAAATCTCCGCTACGGAATCGCCCACTGCCGGGGTCGGAGCCAGAGACAAATCCACAATACCGAACGGTATCCCGAGAGCCTTGGAAGCCTCGGTTGCAATCAACTGGCCTACACGGGTAATCTTAAACGCCGTCTTCTTAATCGTCTCACAAAGAGTACCGAAATCCGCACCGCGCACAGACTCAAGAGCAGTCTTTACTACACCCGGTCCGCTGACGCCGACATTAATAATGGCATCCGCTTCGGTCACACCGTGGAACGCACCCGCCATGAACGGATTGTCATCCGGCGCATTACAGAAAATAACAAGCTTCGCACAACCGAGGGAATCCTTCTCCTTGGTTGCTTCCGCAGTCTTACGTACAATTTCACCCATCAGACGTACCGCATCCATATTGATACCGGTACGGGTAGAACCTACGTTAACAGAGGAACATACCCGGTCCGTCTCTGCCAATGCTTGCGGAATGGACTCAATCAAAAGACGGTCTGCCGTGGTCATCCCCTTACTTACCAGTGCGGAATAGCCGCCGATAAAATTCACACCTACGGTCTTTGCCGCACGATCCAAGGTCTTTGCGATGGTCACAAAATCCTCCGGCTTCTTGCAGGCAGAAGAGCCCACCATTGCAATCGGAGTTACAGAAATACGTTTATTCACAATCGGAATTCCGAACTTCTTACCGAGACGTTCGCCGGTCTCTACCAAGTCCTTTGCCATGGTAGTTATTTTCTCATAAACCTTACGATTTAATTCGTCCAAATTCGTATCCGCACAATCCAAAAGGCTGATTCCCATGGTAATGGTACGCACATCCAGATTTTCCTTCTCAATCATCTGGTTTGTCTCTATGACTTCATGAATGTTAATCATTTCTTATACCTCACTCTCATTTCAATCGGTGTATACACATCCGCACTTTCTTAGATTCTGTGCATCATATCAAAAATATCTTCATGCTGAGCCTTAATGATAACACCGATTTTCTTCCCGATAGCGTCCAGATCTTCTGCGATTTCATGATTCTCCTTCGGAGAATTGT
>JAZUBD010000540.1:0-5972 GCA_045638305.1 Lachnospiraceae bacterium | reverse complement strand
AAATAAATTCGACACCACCGTGGTGTCTCGTGTTCGGATTCTCTTTCTTTACTACCACAAAAGGGAACCCTTTCGGATTCCCTTTTGCGGTAGTAGCGGAAGGGGGATTTGAACCCTCGACACCACGGGTATGAACCGTGTGCTCTAGCCAACTGAGCTATTCCGCCATATGAAGTTTAGTGTCCGTTCGGAATGGGGCCTATAGGGCTCGAACCTATGACCCTCTGCTTGTAAGGCAGATGCTCTCCCAGCTGAGCTAAGACCCCAAGGTTTTCCTTGCTCGAACGGTACGTTTGATATTATATTAAATAATATTGGGTTTGTCAAGCGGTATTTTTTCTTTTTTCAGTAATTTTTGTTTTTTTATTGTTTTGGTTATCTCGTATATTTTTTTGATGCGTTGCCTTTTTGACGGGAAAGCGTTATACTATGATTATCAATTAAGAATGGGACTACATAGGAGGCGTTGTATGAGAGGACCGAAAGCACCGAAGGACCCGGTGGCAAAGCGACCGGCGGTATATGTGATGGTGGATTCCGTGATTGAAGGAAGTCCGCGAGGAAACGGAAAGTTTCAGGATATTTGTTATTTGAACGGAAGAATTGCACAAAAGATTTCTATTTTGTGTAATGACATGCCGAAAGAGATTTTGGATTCGGTACCGGGGAGTGAGGGATTCCGACAGCTGGTTCACAGCATCGGAGTTACGGTGCTGGCGACCAAAAAAGAATTACAGGAAATGTCGGTTGAGTTTACGTTAAATTGTCTTTCGACGGTACCGGGGACAGATGGCACCTGTTATAAGGCTGCGGTGCCGTGTAACGGGCAGGAAGTAAAGATTGCGGTAGCGGACTATCCGGAGAATCCGGCGGATGGATTGCTCGGCTCCTTTGTGACCACATTTCCGTCCCATGAGACAGCAAAACTTACGGTTTGTTTTTACTTAAATGACGGATACACAGCGCCGGAGCCGGTGCCGGATGCGCCGGTGGAGTTCGAATCACCGCGGTATCGTGAAATGATAGAACGTTCCCTGATTCAGACCGGTAATCTGTATCGTGTACAAAAAACCATAGAGAAGGCGCAAAACGGCGAGGAAGTAGTAGTTGCCTATCTGGGAGGATCCATTACCCAGGGAGCGGGAGCAAAGCCGATTCACAGGGAGTGTTATGCGTATCGTTCGTATCTGGCGTTTAAGAATCGCTTCGGCAAAGACAATGGTGAAAACGTGAAATTTATCAAGGCGGGGGCGGGAGGTACCTGTTCGGAGCTTGGACTGACCCGCTACGAAATGGATGTACTTCGCCGGGGAGAGGTGGTTCCGGATATCGTATTTTTGGAATACGCGGTGAACGATGCGGGAGACGAGACCGACGGTGTATGCTTTGAAAGCCTGGTTCGTATGGCGATGGACGGACCGGGACAGCCGGCAGTGATATTGCTGTTTTCCGTGTTTATGGATGATTTTAATTTGCAGGAGCGGATGATTCCGGTGGGAGAACGTTGTAAAACGGCAATGATTAGTCTGAAGAATGCGGTAACCCCGCAGTTTACGGATGATACGCCGGTGATTACCAAGCGGCAGTATTTCTACGATTTATTCCATCCGAGCAATGACGGACACCGTATTATGGCAGATTGCATCGATTATTTTTGGGAGAGGGCAGCAGCGGCGCCGAAGGAAGACGCAGATGCAGTGATTGATTCCGTACCGGCCATCGGAGAAACGTATCGTGCGTTACGGGCTTTTGACCGTAGCAATTATACGGAACATCCGGCGGTAAAAAAATTGTCGGAGGGTGTATTTTTGAGACGGACGGAGTACTGCAGTATGTGGAAAAGGATGACAACCCGCAGGCAACGGCGGAATTCCCGGACAACTGGATGAAGGGACCGGAAGCCTCCGGAGAAGCATTTTCCATGACGCTGTATTGCAAAGATTTATTGCTGGTGTATAAGGACAGCGGAGATACAAGCTTCGGAAAGGCAGAACTGCGGGTGGACGGTAAGGTTACCCGTGTGATTGATCCGTTAGAGGTGGGTTGGAACCATTGTACCGCTTATGTGGTGTATGAAAGCGATACGGCAGCGGAGCATGAGATCGAGATTTCCATGGTTAAGGGAGACGAGGGGAAGGCCTTCACGATTTTGGGCTTCGGATACACCTTACAATAAACAGGCTGTATACGGATAAAAACAGAGCCGGTGCACGGAAACGATGCATCGGCTCTTGCTGTTGTATGCTCTTTTGTGAAACGGGAGAGGAATCCGTAAGTGACAGACTAGCGATTCTTTCCCAGATAGAATAATGCGACGGTACCCGGGCCGGAATGGGCTCCGATGGTCGGACTGACATAATCAATCAGGAAATCCTGAATGCCGAAACGTTCCTTTATCTGAGCGGCTACAAACTCCGCATCCTCCGGACAATCGCCGTGGCTGATAAAGATAATATCGTTCCGGTAGCCTTCAATTTGCTCGCCCATATGCTCGACTAACTTAAGCAATGCTTTCTTTCTGCCGCGTACATTGCAGACGGAAGTAAGATGTCCTTCATCATCTACGTGAAGTACCGGCTTTATATTAATCATAGTACCTAAAATTGCAGTGGCTTTGGATACGCGGCCGCCGCGATGCAGGTGGAACAAATCGTCTACCGTAAACTGATGGCAAAGATGAAGCTTGTTTTCCTCAAGCCAAGCAGCAACCTCTTCTAAGGACTTTCCCTGTTCCTTCATGGTAACCGCATAGTGGACAAACAGACCCTGTCCGAGGGAAGCGCATAAGGAATCAACCAAAATAATCTTGCGGTCCGGGTACTGCTCCGCCAGTTCGTTTGCCGCAATGCGGGCATTGTTGTAGCTGGCGCTGAGTCCGGAAGAAAAGCTGATATGAAGGATGTCATAGCCTTCCTTCAGGTATACTTCGAAACTATTCTGTACTTCGTCCGGAATGCAGGCATTGGTAGTCGGCATTTCACCGGAACGCATCCGCTCGTAAAAATCATGCGGGTCCAGCTGGTTATCTAAACCGTAGACGGTGTCTCCGAATGCGTAAGAAAGAAATTGAACGGCAATGCCGTGCTCTTTTACATAGGATGCCGGTAAATCGGCGGTGGAATCGGTTGAAATAATGTATTTCATAGGACCTCCTTATTTAAAACGACAAAATATAGTATAGAAAGATGTCGCACATAGTTTTCAAAACTATTTTATAATAAAACGCGGAAAAGTGCAAGTAAAAGATAAAAAAGTCTTTCTTTCGGAGACGCTGTGTGGTATACTTATGGCTTAGGGGCGAAAGTCCAATAAAGGTAGTTACGGAAAGAGGGAAATTATGAACCACAAGGTAAAAGGTTACGGAAAATTGGTTTTGACATTGCTTGTGGCTGCGGCGGTTCTGTTTGTAGCTTTATGCGGTGTCGGAGAGAATAAGAAGGGTAGTGCAAAGGGCATTCGCTTGGGACTTGATCTGGCGGGCGGTGTCAGTGTTACCTATGAGGCAGTGAAAGAAAGTCCGACGGAGCAGGAAATGGAAGATACGAAGCACCGGATTCGTAAGCGTGTGGACGCCAGCGGACAGACGGAAGCGGATGTGTATCTGGAGGGCGAAAACCGGATTAATATCGATATTCCGGGTGCGACCGATGCGGAAGCAACCTTAAAAGAGTTGGGACGCATGGGAGAGATTTTCTTTATCCTTGGTACGAATAATGTGCAGCTGTTGGGACAGAATGCGGAAACAGGAGCGTATGAGTACGCATTTTTAAGATCCTGGGAGGAGATAAAGGAGTCCGGAGATATTATTTTGGACGGCTCCGATATTCAGGGAGCCGAAGCTGGCATGTATACCGAATACGGTATGAATCAGTATGTGGTTTCGTTGACGTTAAATGATTCCGGAAGAGGCAAGTTTGCGGACGCAACCAGCAAGCATGTCGGAGAATCCATTGCCATTATATATGACGGAGAAATTGTCAGTGCGCCGGTAGTACAGCAGGCGTTAACGGACGGAAAAGCACAGATTTCCGGTAGCTTTACCTGGGAGGAAGCGGAGAATCTGGCAACCACCATTCGTGTCGGAGCGTTGCCGTTAGAGCTTAAGGAGCTTCGTTCCAATGTGGTAGGAGCAAGTCTCGGTGCGGAAGCGGTGAAGACCAGCTTGATTGCGGCTGCAATCGGTTTGGCTCTGGTGCTTTTGTTTATGGCAATCCGTTATCGTATCCAGGGTATTGCGGCAGACCTTGCATTGATTATTTATACCGGATTGATGGTAGTGTGTTTGAATTTATTGGAGATTACCCTGACCCTTCCGGGCCTTGCGGGTATTATCCTGTCCATCGGTATGGCGGTGGACGCGAATGTCATTATTTTCTCCCGTATTCAGGAGGAAATCGGTGTGGGTAAGACGGTAAATTCCTCCATTAAGCTTGGATTTGCCAAGGCATTTTCCGCAATTATCGACGGTAATATTACCACGTTGATTGCTGCGGTGGTATTGTATGCGTTGGGCTCCGGTACGGTAAAGGGCTTTGCAACAACCCTTGCACTGGGTATTGTGCTTTCCATGCTTACGGCTTTGTTTGTAACGAAGTTCATTTTATACACTTTCTATGATATGGGCTTTGATAAGGAAAAGCATTACGGTCAGGTGAAAGAATATAAGATTTTTGAGTTTACGAAGCACGGAAAGAAGTTTGCGTTGATTTCCTGTGTACTTATTCTTGCCGGCGTAATCGGTATGGTGGCAGGCAAGGTAAGTACCGGCGAGATTCTGGCCTACGGTTTGGATTTTAAGGGTGGTACGGCAATGACCGTTACCTTCCCGGAGGGAACAGAGCCGACTATCAGTGATCTGGAAAAGGCGGTACAGGATGCTATCGGGGAGAAGGCAACGATTAATCTTGTGGGAGATGCCAATGCGGCCACCATTAAGACAAAGGAGCTTTCCGAGGATACCCGTAATACACTGATGAATTATTTGGAGGAAACATACGGTGTAGCCGAGAGCGAAGTTGAGATACAGAGCATCAGCGGTACGGTCAGCGGCGAGATGAAAAAGGATGCGATTCTCGCGGTGGCTGTGGCGACGGTATGTATGTTGATTTATATTTGGTTCCGGTTCTCTAACTTGTCCTTTGCGGCAAGTGCGGTACTGGCACTTGTTCATGACGTGTTGGTTGTACTGGCGGTATATGCGGTGGCACGAATCGGCGTGGGAAATACTTTTATCGCATGTATGCTTACCATTGTGGGTTATTCCATCAATGCGACGATTGTCGTCTTTGACCGTATCCGTGAGAATTTGAAGGAGCGTTTAAAGAAGGAGACCTATATTGATATTGTAAATAAGAGCATCGCACAGACCTTCTCCAGAAATATATATACCTCCCTGACCACGTTCTTTATGGTGGCAGCGTTGGTTATTTTCGGTGTAAGTGCAATCAAGGAGTTTGCAATTCCGCTTATGGCAGGTATAATTTGCGGAGCGTATTCTTCCATCTGCATCACCGGTCTGTTGTGGGTGAAGTTACGCGAAAAATTCCCGGAGGACGAGGAAGAATAGAGGCTGTTTTAGAGGATTTTTCGGAAATTTTATAAATATTTTCTTTCTTTTGAAGGAAACAAATGCTATACTGTTTCGGGAAAGACGAGACAGGTGAGGTGACGTATGGATATATCGGAGAAAAAAACGACCTTGGATGATTCCGCATCTATTTATCAGCAAAGAGAGGAAAAGACAGATAAGCAGAAGTGGCAGGAATTAAAAGGTTTTAAGGCAAAATGGGAGCATTTTAAGGCATACTATTTGTTAAAGGTATTTATATGGGCATGTGTAATCGGTTTTGCAGGCTATGCAATCTATGAGATGGTTGCGCCGGACCCGGAGCGGATGTTGTATGTGGCGATTCTGGATACGGTAGTACAGACCGGAGAGATGGAGCAGCTTCAGGCCGGTTACGAAGAGTATA
>JAZUBD010000539.1:0-1944 GCA_045638305.1 Lachnospiraceae bacterium | reverse complement strand
GATCCGACTTAGCCGGGCGTAAAGCTGGCGGCGGTCATTAAGGCGGACGGCTACGGACACGGAGCGGTACCGGTAGCTGAGACTGTGTACGGGACGGCAGATTGGTTTGCGGTATCCAACATCGAAGAGGCGCTGGAGCTTCGAGGAGCCGGTGTGGACAAACCGATTCTGACCTTGGGGTATACGGCACCGTTACAGTTGCCGGATGCAATCAGAAATCGTATTACATTGACCCTTTGCGATACGGAATCTGCAGAGGAAATCAGCGAAGCGGCATCTGCCATGGGACTTACCGCGGAGGTACACATTAAAGTGGATACCGGCATGGGACGTATCGGTTTTCCGGCGAATACCGGTTTTGCGGAGCAGGTGGCGGCTGCGGTAAAGCTGCCGAATATAAAAGCAACCGGTATTTTTACTCATTTTGCCAGAGCGGATGAAACGGATAAGGAAGCTACAAAGCTTCAGTTTGATAAGTTTTTACGATTTATCGATGCGATGGAAGCTCAGGGAATCACGGGATTATTGCGTCATGCGGAGAACAGCGCGGCCATATTGAGTCTCCCGGAGTATCAGCTTGATATGGTACGTCTGGGCATCAGCCTGTACGGAATGTATCCTTCCGAGGAGGTTATGCCGGAGAAGATGGTATTACAGCCGGCCATGGAGATTAAGTCTCATGTGGCATTTGTGAAAACGGTTCCGGCAGGTACCGGCATCGGGTATAATGCCACCTATGTAACGCCGACGGCTAAACGGATTGCTACCGTACCGGTAGGCTACGGAGATGGGTATCCGAGAGCGTTGTCCAATTGCGGACGGGTGCTGGTACACGGAGTCAGTGTGCCGATTGTAGGCCGGGTATGCATGGATCAGTTGATGATTGATGTAACGGAGGTGCCGGAGGTAAAGCGGGGCGATACGGTGACACTCATGGGCAGAGAGGGGAAGGAAATGATTACCGCGGAGGAAATCGGGGCCTTGTCCCATTCTTTCCATTACGAGATGGTATGTAATGTGGGAAAACGAATACCGCGTGTTTATTACAAAAAGGGAGAAGCCGTCGGAGCACGCCATTTCGTATAACGCATACAATATAGCAGACAGTAGAGTATAAGAAGTTTTTTTCGGGGCATACTGTTGCTATAGAGTAAAGCGGAGTGTGAGAACATGGTAATTCGACGTGGAGATATTTTTTACGCGGACCTAAGGCCGGTGGTTGGTTCCGAACAGGGTGGAGTACGACCGGTACTGATTATTCAAAACGATATCGGAAACAAGCATAGTCCGACGGTTATCTGTGCAGCGATAACTTCGAAGATGAACAAAGCAAAGCTGCCGACTCATGTGGAGATTAATGCGAGTAAGTACGATATCATGCGGGATTCGGTCATTTTGTTGGAGCAGGTGCGGACCATTGATAAGGTAAGGTTAAAGGAAAAGGTTTGTCATTTGGACCGGGATGTGTTGGAGCGTATCAACAAGGCTCTTTGTGTCAGCCTTGCATTAGATACATAACAAAAGAGAGAAAGGGGATTTTAAATCCATGCAGGAGTTTCCCATATTAGGTATAGGAATCATTCTTGGACTTTTGATTGTGAACGGACTTGCGTCGGCGGCGGAGACGGCCTTCGATCAGCCGCTCAGTGCGATTGTGAAAAAACGTGCCGCAGAGGGAGACGGGCGGGCAAAGCGCGTTGCAGCGATTTGTGACCGTAGAAAGCGCTGTACAACGGTGCTGGATCTGCTTCGTACCGTATCCGTATTTCTTTGCGGTATTACATATGCGGAGATGGCAAAGGATGTGTTTATGCCGGGGCTTCAGACGACTTTTGCTGGGTACAAGCCGATGGAGGTATATGTCTGGGGATGTTTGGTTTTAGTGACAGTTGCCGGAGTGTGGTTGGTAGAACTGGTGAGTATCAAGGTTCCGAAGAAATTGGG
>JAZUBD010000538.1:0-4608 GCA_045638305.1 Lachnospiraceae bacterium | reverse complement strand
CCGTTTACTGCGGTGGACCTGCTTTTACTTGACTCGGCCTTTTCCATTATGGGACATTATCTGACGGTCTTCCAGATTATTCTGGTGGTCCTTGCAATCCTTTTGGTTATCGGTCTGGGTATATTTTTATTTTTACGTACCAAGAAAGAAACCGTAGGAACCTCCCGTATTTATGCAGGCCTGGTCTTCGGATTATTTCTTATGGCAAGCATCGGCTTTACAAACCTGTTTATGTCCTGCGGCGTGCTGGAACGTAACTTCGGTAATCTGGCACAAAGCTTTCACATCAACGGTCTTCCTTATTGCTTTTTCTCCAGTATTTTAAATACCGGCATTTCCAAGCCGGCATCCTATTCGGAAGAAGAAATCGATCGTATTGTATCATCGATTACCGCTTCTCCGGCACCGACCGCAACACCGGTCCCGCAATCCGGAGTAACGCCTGTCCCGACAGGCACACCGGATTCTACCGATTCCCCGGATGCCACAAGCGCACCGGAAGGCTCTGACAAACAAACAATTACCGAACATCCGAATTTTATCTTCCTGCAACTGGAATCCTTTTTTGACCCGACCCATATCAAGGGAGCCGAATTCTCTAAGGACCCGGTACCGAACTTCCGCCGGATGAAAGAAAACTTCTCTTCCGGATTCTTGACGGTGCCGTCCATCGGTGCAGGTACCGCAAACACGGAGTTTGAGATTTTAACCGGTATTAATCTCGACTTTTTCGGTCCGGGAGAATACCCGTATAAGACCATATTAAAGGATACGGTATGCGAAAGCATTGCCTTTAATTTGTCTTCTTTGGATTTAACCTCCCATGCCATTCATAACAACGACGGCACCTTTTACGGCCGTCACACCGTGTTTTCCCAGCTGGGCTTTGACACCTTTACCCCTATCGAGTATATGGGTTCCTACCCTACCACTCCTCTGGGCTGGGCAAAGGACAGCATCTTAACCGAGCAGATTATGAAAGCACTGCACTCTACCGAAGGACAGGACTTTATCTATACCATCTCTGTCCAGGGACACGGCGCATATCCGGAGGAACCGGTTTTGGAAAACCCGGTCGTTACCGTGGATGCCCTTCCGGAGGAGCTGTCGGATTCCTATTACGAGCTTTTGTATTTTGTAAACCAATTATATGAGATGGACCGTTTTCTGGCCTATTTAACCGCCAACTTGGAGGAATACGAAGAAGAAGTTGTTCTTGTGCTATACGGCGATCACCTGCCTACCTTTCCGTTTACGGACGACCTGATGGAAAACGGTTCTGTCTACGAAACGGAATATGTAATCTGGACCAACCGCCCGACAGGCACACCTGAAAAGAAGGATGTGGAAGCCTACGGTCTTTCCGCACATGTATTGAACCTTTACGACATTCACGAAGGTTTATTTACAAGGTTCCATCAAACCAATGCGGATTCCGAAACCTATCTCGAAGATATGGAACTTTTGGCGTATGACGTTCTGTACGGTTCCTATGAAAGCTACGACGGCGTGGTTCCGTATCATCCGACTAAACTACAATTCGGTCTGGACCCTATCCGGGTTCGCAGTGCACACTTACATGACGAATTGGAAGATTATTTCTGTCTGTTTATTAACGGAGATAATTTTACACCTTACAGCACCGCATATATCAATGACGAGAAATGCAAAACCACCTATATTAATTCACAACTCATATCCGTCATCGGCTTTGACCTGACCGAGGAACTGAATATCCGGGTGGCTCAGGTAGGTGCGGATTCCTATCCTCTCTCCTACACAAATGAGATTACAATCTCTATCGCCCCGGCCTTATATGAGAGAAACTAATATACGCACACTTTGTGAGAAGCCAATCGCAATATTTGATTGGCTTTTTTCATTGGAATATGCTACAATCAAGCCGTGTACATAATCCTGTTCACACATATTTTTAAAGGAGGAACCCTCATGAAAAAGAAACTTCACGTATTGCTTTCCGTTGTTGCCGCTTCTTTATTTCTCACGGCATGTAATACAACTCCGGAACAGGCAAATACCGATATTACCCCTACCGTTGCGGTAGAAAACCCGAAGGACACCGCTCCGACCGAGGCCCCTGCCGCCACGGCAACCCCGGCACCGACCGTAGCTCCTACCGCAGAGCCGTTACCGACTGCCACCCCGGCACCGACCGCAACCCCGCGTCCGGATATCTCGGGTGTCAGCTTAAAAGAAATCTACAAAGATGACTTTATGATCGGTACCATCTATACACATATGATTGACTCCGGCAAGGATAACGAACTTGTAAAGCAGCATTTCAATGTTTTTACTCCGGAAAACTTAATGAAACCGGAAGAAATGCAGCCTACACAGGGCAACTTTAAATACACTGCGGCCGACCACATGATGTCTATCGCAGAACGCGACGGTTTTACCGTAATCGGACATACTCTGGCATGGCACAGCCAGTCCGGCAACTTCCTCGGCATCATGAACAAGGAAGGGAACCCGGTTACCAGAGACGAGGCCATTCAGCAATTGAAGGATCACATCTACGGCGTTGCCGGTCAGTACAAGGGAAAGATTTATTCCTGGGACGTTTTAAACGAAGCCATTGCCGACGGTGCCAAACTCGGAGAAGACGGCGACTGGACCAAGTGCCTTCGCGATACCCAATGGACCCGTTCCATCGGACCGGAGTACGTTGCCATGGCCTTCCAATTTGCTCATGAAGCAGCTCCGGATGCACTCTTATACTACAACGACTACAACTTAAATGAATCCGAAAAGGCCAAAATTGCTGCTGCCATGGTGGCGGATTTACGTTCCCAGGGTGTTCCGATTCACGGTATCGGTATGCAGGGACACTACAGCATCAATACCGGTCTTGGTTCCGTGCGCAATAGTCTCAAACTGTTTTCTCAGATTGAAGGCATTAAGATTTCCGTTACCGAGCTGGATGTCGGCGTTCCGAATTCCAACGGAAAACTTTCCTCCCAGAACGAAAAGAAGCAGGCTCTGTTTTATGCAAAGCTGTTCTGCATCTATAAGGAGTATGCAGACATCATCGAGCGTGTTACCTTCTGGGGCTATCGCGACGATACCAGCTGGAGAAACGAGAACTGTCCGCTTCTGTTCAATAAGGATCTCACCCCGAAGGAAGCTTTTTACGCTTTAATGGATCCGGAAGCTTATATTGCGGCCGCGGATGCGGAAGAAAAGGTAGTAGCCCGTGTAGCGAACGCAAGCTACGGCACACCGGAAATCGACGGAAAGAAGGACGCTGTCTGGTTACAGGAAACCATGCCGTATAAGATTAACACCCCGCTTTTTGCTTATCAGGGCGCTTCCGGTACGGTTCGCATCCTTTGGGATGAGCATTATGTTTATACCTTATTTGAAATTACCGACAAAGACTTAAACGCCGACTCCTTCAATATGCATGAGCAGGATTCCGTTGAACTGTTCCTTGACCCGGAAAACATGAAGGAAGACTATTTCACGGATTACGCCGGCCAGTACCGCGTAAACTATAAGGGCGAGCTTTCCTTCGGTACGGTTCCGACCACCGATGGTGTAAAAGCTGCCGCTACGCAGACCGCAAACGGCTACCTGATCGAGCTGGCAATTCCGGTTGAGAATACGCTTTCCGCAGGCATGACTCTGGGCTTTGAAGCACAGATTAACGACAGCAACAGCACGGGTATGCGTCAGAGTGTCATGAAGTTTAACGACTCCACCGACAATTCCTACATGTCCACTGCACTTTGGGGCGAGTTACTGTTGAAGTAATCCTATAATTTCATATGGATTTTTCCGTTCTCTCCTGTATACCGGGAAGGGAACAAAAAGAAAGGAGGCACTCCTTTTGAAGCACATCTTTATACTGAATCCCAATGCGGGGCACGGCACCGCAAAAAAGGAACTGGAGGATAAATTATCGGGAACCGGCTTCGATTGGCAGATTTATACTACCACCGCTGCCGGTGACTCGGTACGGTTCATCCGGGAATGGTGCGAAGCCCACCCGGAACCGGTACGGTTTTACGCTTGCGGCGGTGACGGTACCATTCACGAGGTGGCCAATGCAATTTACGGCTATCCTCAAGCTTCCATGTCCTGTTATCCGGTAGGAAGCGGCAATGATTTCGTAAAATATTACGGAGGAAAGGAACGCTTTTTAGATCCGGTAGCATTATGCTCCGCACCGGAAGAAGCCATTGACTTAATCCGGGTCAACGACTACTATGCCATTAATGCCTGTCACTTTGGCCTGGATTCCTGCGTCGCATCCATGATGGATAAACTCCGCCACAAAAAGATTCTGGGCGGCAAGCGTGCCTACCCGATCAGCGTGCTATACGCTTTCTTTAAAGGAATGCGCCACAAGGCAACCATCTCAGCGGACGGAGAACTCCTTTGCGATACCGAGTTTCTCCTCTGCACCGCGGCAAACGGTACCCACGTAGGCGGTTCCTACCGTTGCGCACCCCGTTCCTCTAATACCGACGGCTATATGGAGCTTTGCCTGGTACGACGGATTTCCCGTCTGCGCTTTTTGTCGGTCATAAACAAATACAAGGCAGGAACGCATTTGGATGAAGTCGGATCGTAGCCATGTCG
>JAZUBD010000537.1:0-1810 GCA_045638305.1 Lachnospiraceae bacterium | reverse complement strand
ACGGTGATAATACCTCCGAAAATACGGGTGCTGATACAGCACAATAATCTTTGGCACAAGCTAAAAGGGCTCCGCAGAAATGCGGGGCCCTTCCTTTAGGGTCTCCTTTGTGGTAGGCGAAATTAGGAAAGGTCGTTTTTGCAAGTCGCAACGCTCCGTCAAACTTCCTTCAAGAGCGGCTAAGCCTTTCGGTAGCGTCCTCAAGCCTAAGCCGCTCTAGAAGGTGATTTCGACTGCGCTAAGTGCGCGACCCTTCGGGAAAAGCAAAAAGACCTTTCCTAATTCCGCCTACCACTTCCAGTTTCCCTAAAAAAAGTGGCCTCGCCCATACGCGAAAGCCACTTTTACTGCTTATAGCAATTCTTAATTCGTCTATCCTATTACATCGCTCATGTTATACATACCCGCCGGTTTGCCTGCCAGGAATTTTGCTGCCTGGAGGGCACCGTTTCCGAAGATTGCCTTGGAGTATGCGGTATGCTTAATTTCGATGACCTCGTCGGCGCCCGCGAAGATAACTTCATGCTCGCCAACGATGGTTCCTCCACGGACTGCGGAGATACCGATTTCCTTTTTCTCACGCATCTTGCGCTCCTGAGAGCGGTCGAATTTATAGGCGTACTCGTTGTTTAATACCTCGTTCATGGCATCTGCGATAGCCAGTGCCGTTCCTGACGGTGCATCCACTTTACGGTTGTGATGCTTCTCCACGATTTCCATATCAAAGTCTGCTGCCGCAAATACCTGAGCCGCCGCTGCCACCAGCTTAAGCAAGGTATTTACACCGAGAGACATATTTGCGGAACGAAGGATAGCTACCTTCTTAGACGTTTCCTGTACCTGTGCAAACTCTTCCTCGGAAAGTCCGGTGGTACAAAATACCATCGGCATCTTCTTCTCCACAGAAAAAGCCAGACGCTCGGAGAGCTTTGCCGGAGAAGAAAAATCGATAATCACATCTGCCTCTTCCTTCACATCCAAAATCCCCGGATAAACCGGATAGTCATAATGCTGTTCCGTTACAAAATCCACACCCGCTACAATTTTTGCCTGTGTATCTTCTGCGGCCAAATCGGAAATCACGCGTCCCATCTTTCCGTTGCAGCCGCACATAATAATGCGTACCATAGCATACCTCCTGTATGTAATATAATGGAAACGCCCGGCTTGCCGACATCACCGGCCAAACCGGACGCTTTTCGTTCTTTTCGCTTCTCTTAATTACTGAATGATACCCAGATTCTTCATCACAGCCGCAAGCTTTGCCTTATTGGCATCTTCCATCTCGGTTAACGGCAGACGAAGCGGACCTACTTCCATACCCATCAGGTTCAGGGCTGCCTTTACCGGAATCGGATTTACTTCGGAGAACAAGTTGTCAACTAACGGCAAGTACTTTAACTGAAGATCAAGGCTTCCCTTTACATCTCCCTCGAAGAACTTTGCACAGATGTCGTGGGTCTCCTTCGGCACTACGTTGGAAAGTACGGAAATAACACCCTTACCGCCTGCGGATAATACCGGAACAATCTGGTCATCGTTACCGGAATACAAATCGATATCGCCCTGGCACAGATACATGGTCTGCATGGTGATGCTGATGTTACCGGTTGCATCCTTAATACCTACAATGTTATCTACATCCTTTACCAACTCCGCTACGGTTGCCGGCTGAAGGGTACAGCCCGTACGGCTCGGTACATTATAAAGAATGGCCGGAATATTTACTGCCTTTGCGGTCTCGGTAAAGTGAGCGATTAAGCCCTTCTGGGTAGCCTTGTTATAATACGGGGTAACCAGTAAGAGTCCG
>JAZUBD010000536.1:0-2013 GCA_045638305.1 Lachnospiraceae bacterium | reverse complement strand
GCTTCTTGCAACCAATGAGATTTATCAAGAGGTATACACCTCACAGAATAAGGGAGGTGACGACGATGCCGAATAAGAAGGAAGAAATGTTAAAGCAGGCAGATGCCAAAGGTATGCCGGGTGGAGATAAAATGCCGGGCGGTAAGCCGAAGATGAATAAGGGCATGTTAAAGCGCGTTGTTGTAATGCTGTTTCAATTTTATCCGGTGTTGTTGCCGGTAATTGTAGTTTGTATTGTATTCTCGGCAATTGTCAGTTCCGTACCTGCGGTGTTTATGCAGAAGGTCATTGCGGTTATTGAGAAATATTCCGGAATCGGAGAGTGGGCGGATGCCAAGAGCGAGATTATGAAATGGGTACTATGGCTGGCGTTTTTCTATGTGTTGTCTATTATAGCAGAGTTTGTATCCGCACAGCTGGGTGCGATTCTGACTCAGGGATATTTAAAGAAAATGCGTGGAGAAATGTTTGACCGTATGCAGAATTTGCCGGTTAAATATTTTGACAGTCACGGCCACGGCGATATTATGAGCCATTATACCAACGATGTGGATACGTTGCGCCAGCTGGTATCCCAGTCTTTGCCAAGCCTGATTCGTGCTGTGGTTTCCATATCTACCGCACTTTTCCTTATGGTGTATTACAGTGTCTGGATGGCGCTGATTATCCTGGCCGGTGTATTGATTATGACAATGGTAACAAAGGCAATCGGCGGTCGTTCCGCGTTGTATTTTGTCCGTCAACAGAAAGCGGTGGGACGTACCGAAGGCTTTATTGAAGAAATGATGAACGGGCAAAAGGTAGTGAAGGTGTTCTGCCATGAGAAGCAGAGCGGTGCGGATTTTGATGCAATCAATGATGCCCTTTACGAGGATTCCAAGAGAGCGAATCAGTATGCCAATATGTTGATGCCGATTTTGGGGAATATCGGTAATGTGTTGTATGTTATCGTAGCGCTGGCGGGCGGATTGTTCCTGCTTTCCGATGCAACCAACGTGAGTCTTTCCGGAATGACCTTTTCCATCAGTATGATTGTGCCGTTCTTAAATATGACGAGACAGTTTACCGGAAATATCAGCCAGGTATCCCAGCAGGTGAACTCTATTGTCATGGGTCTTGCGGGTGCAGAGCGTATTTTTGATTTGATTGATGAGGCACCGGAAGTAGATGACGGTTATGTTACTTTGGTAAATGCGGTGGTAGCACCGGACGGAACCGTTACGGAGAGTGAAAAGCGTACCGGTACCTGGGCATGGAAACATCCGCACCAAGCAGACGGAAGCGTGACGTATACGTTACTTCGGGGGGATGTTCGTCTCGACGATGTGGATTTCGGTTACGAAGAGGATAAGATGGTGCTGCATAATGTGTCCGTGTTTGCGGAACCGGGACAGAAGGTGGCTTTTGTCGGTGCGACCGGCGCGGGAAAGACGACCATTACCAATTTGATTAATCGTTTTTATGATATTGCGGACGGAAAAATCCGCTATGACGGGATTAATATTAATAAGATAAAGAAGGCGGATTTGCGTCGCTCCCTTGGAATTGTATTACAGGAGACGAATCTGTTTACCGGAACGGTTATGGACAACATCCGCTACGGTAAGCTGGATGCGACGGATGAGGAATGTATTGCGGCAGCAAAGCTTGCGGGTGCGGACGATTTTATTACCCGTTTGCCGAAGGGCTATGAGACGGAGCTTTCCGGAAACGGAGCAAACCTGTCTCAGGGACAGCGCCAGTTACTTGCCATTGCCAGAGCGGCGGTGGCAGACCCGCCGGTTATGATTCTGGACGAGGCGACTTCCTCCATCGATACCCGTACCGAGGCAATTGTACAAAAGGGTATGGATTCCCTGATGGAAGGTCGTACTGTGTTTGTGATTGCACACCGTTTGTCTACGGTTAAGAATTCGGATGTGATTATGGTGCTTGATCACGGTCATATTATTGAAAGAGGTAACCATGAGAAGCTGATTGCGGAAAAGGGGACCAAGTCGGATCGTAGCCATG
>JAZUBD010000535.1:0-5312 GCA_045638305.1 Lachnospiraceae bacterium | reverse complement strand
CAAGGTAGTAGCTCTTCCGTACCAGGCAACCGGCGGATGCTTCATCTATCGTCGTTCTATCGCTAAGGACGTTTGGGGAACCGATGATCCGGCAACCATCTCCGAGAAGATCGGTGGCGGCTCTCAGAAGTGGGATCAGTTCTGGGTAGCAGCAGCTGAGTTAAAGGCTAAGGGCTACGGTATCATTTCCGGCGACGGTGATATCTGGCACGCAATCGAGAACAGCTCTGATCAGGCTTGGATTGTAGATGGCAAGCTTACCATCGACCCGAAGAGAGAAGCTTTACTTGATGTTTCCAAGATGTTAAAGGATAACGGCTGGCACAATGAGACTCAGGACTGGCAGGATGGCTGGTTTGCTGATATGAAGGGTGAGGGCCCGCAGGGTATCTTCGGTTTCTTCGGTCCGGCTTGGTTAATCAACTACACCATGGGTGATAACTGCGGTAACGATAAGGAAACTCCGGAACCGGAAGGAACTTTCGGTGACTGGGCTGTTACCAACTCCCCGGTAGGTTTCTGTTGGGGTGGTACCTACGTAGCATCCTCTAAGGGCGCTGTAGAGAAGATGAGCGATGATAAGAAGGCAGTTGTTGCTGACATCATCGAGTGGATTACTCTTGATACCGACGAGAGCAGCTTACAGTATCAGTGGGCTAACGGCACCTTCGGTGGTGGCGATGGCAGCACCAAGGATACCGTTGCATCCGCAGTAGTAATGGAGAAGTCTGACGGTGCTACCGGATTCCTCGGTGGACAGAACATGTTCGAGTACTTCGTTCCGGCTGGTGACTACGCTACCGGTGCTAACATGACTCAGTACGACGAGACCATCAACACCTGTTGGAGAGAGGCAGTTCGTGCATACGTTGCTGGTGATGTAGACCGTGACGGCGCAATTGCTAAGTTCAAGGCTGACGTTAAGTCTAAGTTAGACATCGTTGTAGAATAATTTTACGCAGATGCTTAATAAGGAGGCGGACGGGTTTTCCGTCCGCCCCTTTTCTGGTTTGTAACAGGAGTGTTGCTTACGGCAGCAGCTCTTGTGAATTTATGTTGGAGGTAGTGCTTTGAATAAGAAAAAAGGAGTTAGTTATGCAAAGTGGGGGTATATCTTTGCGCTTCCGTTCTGCATTGCATACCTGATATTTATGATTTATCCGATTTTCAATACGTTTTCAATCGGATTTACAAACATGACTGACAGACTGCAGATGCAGATTGCTCAGGAAGAAATGATGGGAATTGAACCTTCTGTACAGGTTGAACTCCTGAGAGACGAAGAAGGCAACTTAACAATTTTTGATAACTATAAGTTTGTACTTACGGATCCGAACTTCTGGTCAAGTTTAAAAAATACCTGTATTATTTGGGGAGTAAACTTTGTTCCGCAGATTTTATTGGCGCTTGTGTTGGCTGTATGGTTCACCAGCACTCGTAATAAAATTCGCGGTAAGGGATTGTTTAAAGTATTGTTCTACATGCCGAATATTATTACAGCGGCTACCATTGCAATGCTTTTTACCAAGTTATTCGACTATAACAAGGGCCCGGTAAATGATGTACTCAGATTGCTGGGAGTGATTGACAGTAATATAGACTTTTTCTCTAATGAGTTTGCATCCAAAGCTATTGTTGCGTTTGTTCAGTTCTGGATGTGGTATGGTTATACCATGATTATTTTGATTTCCGGTATTTTGGGTATCAGTCCGGAGTTGTTCGAGGCAGCGGATATTGACGGTGCTAACGGTTGGCAGAAGTTTAGATTTGTTACTTTGCCGAACTTAAAGTCCATTATGTTGTTTACGCTTGTAACCAGTATGATCGGTGGTATGACCATGTTCGATATTCCGTACATGGTTGGCGGACAGGGCGGTATCAAGGGTCATATCCGTACATTGAGTGTATATATCTTTGAGATGTCCTTTACCGGCGGTAAGCTGTATAATCGTGCATCTGCGGCAAGTATGCTTGTGTTTGTAATGATTGCGGTATTGGCTGCGATTATTTTCTTCATGCTTCGTGATAAGGATGAAATTGCGCGTCATAAGCTTGAAAAGGCTCAGACAAAGGTATATAAGAAGATGCTCAAAGAAGAAAAGGTTAAGGGAGGTGTGCAGTAATGGCTAAGAATAAGAATAAAGCAGGAGCTGTGGTTGCGCACTTCTGGATTTATGTATTACTTATTTTGCTTGCAATTTTAAGTATTTTGCCGTTCTGGATTATGTTCATGAACGCAACCCGTTCCACGCCGGAAATTAATGCCAATTCTTTAGGATTGTGGCCGTCCAAGTACCTTATGAGAAACTGGAATGTCATCGGAACCAAGTCCTTTAATGCAATGACCGGTTTTATCAATTCCATGATTATCTCTGCGGGAGCTACGGCACTTTCCGTATACTTCTCTTCTATGACGGCATACTCTATCGTTGCTTACAGATGGAAGATGAGAAGAGCGTTCTTTACGTTCATTATGGCAGTGCTTATGATTCCGTCCCAGATTATTTCCATCGGTTTCTACCAGATGATGTATTCTGTGCATATGAACAACAGCTTCCTTCCGCTCATTATTCCGGCGATTGCATCTCCGGCGGTAGTGTTCTACATGAAGCAGTACATGGAGCCGGCGTTGCCACTGGAAATTGTAGAGGCATCCCGAATCGACGGTGCGGGCGAGTTCTTTACCTTTAACCGTATTGTTATTCCGATTATGAAGCCGGCGATTGCGACTCAGGCAATCTTCGCTTTCGTGCAGAAGTGGAATGAACTCTTCGTTCCTTCCGTATTGTTAACGGATGTTAAGAAGTACACCATGCCGATGATGGTAAGCTTGTTAAAGGGTGATATTTATAAGACAGAGTACGGTTCCGTATACCTGGGCTTGTCCCTTACGGTATTACCGCTCTTCATTGTATATTTCCTGTTGTCCAAGTACATTATCGCAGGTGTTGCACTCGGTTCTGTAAAGGGCTAACAATTTTATAAGAGCTTTTCAAGGGCTACGCACTTTGCGTGGCCCTTTCTTACTGTAAGGGAACGACAAAGCCTGCCTCTCAAAAGAAACAGAAAGTATCACGTACAAGTATGTAGCTTGAAATGTATTGCAGAGAGAAGACACAAAAGAAAACCGGGGAGGTCGGATGGACTTCCCCGGTACTTTGTTTGGTATGATGCTATTTGGTGTATAACGCTTGCAGCTACTGAGCGATGGAACTAAGTTCAGTAATAATGGAATGAATGTGCTCCAGAGAAAGAGCAAACTTGTCAATGGACTGTACGTTACTATTACTGATTTCACAGACATCCTGCGTACTTGCGTTGATCTCTTCACTGGAGGCGGATAAGGAATTAATGCCGTCTGCAATAGAGGTGTTTGCGGAAATCAAGGTTTGCATTAAGGTTTCTACCTCTGCAACATGCTCACTGAGCTCTGTAATCTTCTCCGCAATATGTGCAAACTGTGTTTCGGCTTCTAATGCATAACGGCTTTCATCGTTGGCAATCTCAACGGTGTGTTCCGCTTTTTCGGTCATAACCTGTGCTTCGTTTGACAGCGCCTGAATAATATTGGTAATGTTTTCGGTCTCGGTTCGTGTCTGCTCGGCGAGATTTCGAATTTCATCCGCAACTACCGCAAAGCCTTTGCCGGCTTCTCCTGCACGCGCTGCTTCGATGGAAGCGTTTAAAGCAAGAAGGTTGGTCTGACTGGAAATACCGAGAATGACATCGGTAATCGTTTTTACTTGATTTGTCTTGTTTTGAAGCTGTGCCACCGATTGTTTCATTTCATCGTTTGCACGAATGGAAGATTCCACATGCCGGTGCAACCGGTCCATGGCCTCTTTGCCGATGGTGAGAGCGGAATCCGCATCTTTGGTGGCATCTGCAATGGCAGAGGTCTTATTGTTTGTGCTATGGATAATCTCAACGATTTCTTGTGATTTGATATTTTGCTGAATAATAACATCGGTAGTCTCTTCAATGTTCTGGGACATGGTATCCATGGAAGAGTTTACGGATTTCGTAGAATCTACAATTTGCGTCATGTGCTCTGTCATACGAACTGTTTCGCCTTCCACAACTTTGGCGGTCTCTACAATTTTCTTGACTAATGCCTCGTTATGTTCGGATACAGCCAGGATTTCCTGCATGGAATCGGTAAAGAACTGTTCCAAAAGCATAGCACCGATATTGATTACTACAACTACAAGAATGGTAATAATGGCCTCTACCATGACTGATTCGATTACTGTATTATCACCGATATTGCTCTGAGTTATTGTAAGTATAATCCGTATAATGTTGGCAACGAAAAAGATCGCACTAGAGATGCGGAGTACCAGTTTGTCAAAGGACAGTACCAGGATAAAGAAAATCGGTATCATGTAGGCGTAGGTTACGCTGGAAAAGGCGGTAACCAGAATGAAGAAATATACAGCCGCAAAGGCAATGCCTACATATCTTGTATAGATAACGGTTTTCTTAAATTTGATAAATACAACAACACCGCCGATAAATACAAGCAGGTTCAGAACGATTTGCGGAACGCTTTTCATTGGCGGCAGACCGGAAGACATGAGCTGCGCCATCAGACCCATGGTAAGAAAGAACGTAGTAATTGCATGGGCTAATAAGATAAGCTTGTTTTGCTTGGTTTGATAAAGAGTTTTCATAATAACCTCCCCTTTAAAAAAACATATAAAATATGTAGATACAATATAATTATAGCACAAATGTAAGTAATTTGCAAATGTTTGCAATACAATAAACACAAAAAAAGAAGAAAAAAGTGAGTATTAAACTGTGAAAATGTGAAAAAATAAAAACGGACTTGATTTTTTTGAGAAATGGTGTTATAGTTGGGGTAGAACAGATAGAAAACGAATGAGTCCAAGGGTATTGGTTATAGAAACCGGAAGGGAGAGATGTGGTATGAATATCAATAAGTTTACCCAGAAGTCAGTGCAGGCGGTGCAGGCTTGTGAGAAGCTGGCTTATGAGTTCGGACATCAGGAGCTGGCTCAGGAGCATTTGTTGTATGCGCTTTTACAGGATGGGGAAGGGCTGATTCCGAAGCTTTTGACGAAGATGGAGATTGCACCGGAGGTGTTTACGGCGCAGGTGGAGGGTCTTCTTAAAAAGCGAGTGAAGGTGTCCGGAGCGGCCCAGGTGTATGTGGGCAATGATTTAAATAAGGTGCTCATTTATGCGGAGGACGAGGCAAAGGCCATGGGAGATGTGTATGTGTCTGTGGAGCATTTGCTTTTGTCTATGTTAAAAAATGAAGTCGGATCGTAGCCATGTCGTTCTGT
>JAZUBD010000534.1:0-2901 GCA_045638305.1 Lachnospiraceae bacterium | reverse complement strand
CTCCGACTTGCTGATGGATGAACTTGGCTCCGGTACGGATCCGTTAGAAGGAATGGGGATTGCGGTAGCGATTTTAGAGGAACTGAAAAAGTCCGGTGCTTTGTTCCTTGTAACCACCCATTATCCGGAGGTCAAGGTATACGCGGAGCAGACCGAAGGCATCGTAAATGCCCGTATGACCTTCGACAAGGAGAATCTGAAACCGACCTATCAGATGGTCATCGGTGAGGCGGGAGAAAGCTGTGCGTTCCATATCGCAAGACGTCTGGGAATGCCGGAGGGAATGCTTCGCAGAGCGGAAGCGGCGGCCTATGGCGAGACGCAGGAAGAAACGGAAGCAGAACATCTGCAAAAGGAATTCTCCCCACGTATTGTTAAGAAAAAGAAGCCGACGGTAAAGAAGGCAAAGGGAAGAGAGTTCCGAATCGGTGACAGTGTTATGATTTACCCGGACAAGAAAATCGGTATTGTGTGTCAGCCGGAAAATGAAAAGGGTGTGTTACAGGTTCAGATGCCGAACAAGAAGATTTGGATTAACCATAAGCGGGTAAAGCTTCATGTAGCAGCGGAGGAACTGTATCCGGAGGATTATGATTTCTCTATTATTTTTGACAGTGTGGAAACAAGAAAACTGCGCCATGATATGGAACGGAAGCACGTGGAAGGTGTGGAACTGCAACTGACGGGAGCCGAGGCGGAACGGGCGGAGATGCTTGGAAAGAAGAACAAGTAAAGAGTTTGATAAGATTATAGAAGAATATGGAGGTATCAGAATGAATCATATTGAAAAGTATAAAAAGTATTTTACGAAAGAGTATTTGATGGGACCGAATTCCTTTCGGTTACTGGATGAATTAATCAGAAGAAGTCCTGAAGATACGAATTACAAAAGAACCTTGGACTTGGGATGCGGTTTTGCATTGACCTCCCTTTTTATTGCCAATGAAACAAGTGCGGAAAATGTGTATGCTTTTGACTTGTGGGTGACCGCATCGGAAAACTATGCGCGAATCAAAGCAAATCATCACGAGGATAAAATTATTCCGATTCACGGAGACGCTTTGGATATGCCTTTTGCACAGGAGTATTTTGATGTGATTATCAGTGTGGATTCCTATCACTATTTCGGCTGTAAGAAGGGCGTGTTTGCGGAAAAGATACTGCCGTTCGTAAAAAAGGAAGGCTATGTGATGATTGCAATTCCGGGTCTGAAAGAAGAACCGACGGGGGAGCTGAAGGAACTGTTCACCACATGGGCAGAGGGGGATGACGCGGAGCTCTTTCGGACGGTAGACTGGTGGGAGAAACTTTTAAAAGAAGAATGCGGCGACCGGTGTGATATTACAGTGAAAGAGGCGGATTGCTTTGATGTGGCTTGGCAGGAATGGTTTGCTTCAGGACACGAATTCGGGCTTCGGGATAAAGAGTTTTTGGAAAAGGGCTTGGATAAGATTTTGAATTTTGTCTTGATCTATGTGAAGAAGAGGAAGTAAGGTGATTGTATGAAAGTATTGATTTTAATGGGAAGTCCGAGAATTTGCGGAAACACGGCGGAACTATGTAAGCCCCTTCGGGAAGAATTGGAGAAAAGCGGAGCAGAGGTTGTGTATTTGCCGCTAGAAGGAAAGCATATTCTGCCTTGCAAAGCGTGCTATGCCTGTCAGGATGTGCAGGATTCCTATGGTTGTGTACAGAAGGATGACATGGAGCAGGTAGCAGAAGAAATCCTTTCGGCGGATTGTATCGTTTTTGCTACACCGATTTATGCATGGTATTGCCCAACGACAATGAAGTCGGTGTTGGATCGGCACTATGGCTTTAATAAATATTACGGAAGTGCAAACGGGTGTCTTTGGGAAGGAAAGAAAGTGGCGATCCTTGCTACTCATGGTTATGATGCGGCATATGCAACAGAACCTTTTGAAACCGGTATCAAAAGATTATGTGAACACTCGCATTTGAAGTACATCGGAATGTATTCCGTACGGGATACAGATAATTTGACATCCTTTCAAACAGAGGAAGCGGTGAATGGAGCAAGACAGTTTGCGAAAGAGATTTTAAAGAATTGACAATATGGCATATATACCATATAATAAATGAAAGGAGTACGAATGAAGAGAAGGTGTGAGCTTAATGAAATACTTTGATGATTTTTTAGAAAACCAATTACAAGATGAGGAATTTCGGAAAGAATATGAGAGTATGCAACCGGAGTTTGATGTTATCAAGGCCATGGTTGCAGCCAGAACTTCTCAAAATCTGACGCAAAAGGAACTGGCGGAACGCACCGGCATTCATCAGGCGGATATCAGTAAGCTGGAAAACGGGACCAGAAATCCGTCCTTAAATTTACTGAAACGATTGGCAGAAGGGATGGGTATGGTATTAAAGGTAGAATTTATTCCTAAGGAAAACTATAAGGAGATGTGACCATGATACAAAGATTCAGATTCGGAACACCGATAGAGACTTGTGCGATAGTGGAGGAACTTCCCGTTGAGGAAGGCATGCTTCCGTTTTTTGATATGATTTACAGCGGCGAGGAAGAGGATGCCACAAGCAGTGTGGAGTTTCTTTATACACTGAATGATAAGGATATCGTCTACGGCCTTGGAGAACAGGTCCGTGGCATCAATAAGCGGGGCTGGATTTATACCAGCTGTAATGCGGATGACCCGCATCATCAGGAGGATACCAAATCTCTTTACGGTAGCCATAACTTCCTGCTTGTTTCGGGCGAGGAATTATTCGGTGTATTCTTCGATTTTGCGGGAAATATCACCTTTGATGTGGGGTATACCAAACGGGATACGTTATGGATATCTCCTGAGGATGTGTCCTTGGATGTGTATGTGATTACCGGGGAGAGCGAGAAGGAAGTCGGAGGCCAAGCGGTCT
>JAZUBD010000533.1:0-2412 GCA_045638305.1 Lachnospiraceae bacterium | reverse complement strand
AGTCCGTATTAATCGTTGTGAAGCAAAGCGTGAGGCGGAGTTTACGGAGTTTCAGACAAACGAGGAGATTTGGCACGGAAAATGGATACGGTTCTGGGTAACGAGAGTGCTTGTAATTCCGCAGATTAAAGATGAATTTATCATGCAGTTTGTACTGTATTTTCTCGGTGGTATTTTGATTTACTATAATCAGCTTACCATTGGTGTGCTTCTGGTGTTTGTTAAGTACTTCGGAATTCTTTCCGACAGCGTAAAGGCAGTGTCGGTATCCGATGCGAATTTGCAAGCGGAGCAGGTACATTATGAAAGAATTCTTTGCCATTTACGAGAGGAAACTATGACGGAGACGGACGGTAGCAAACTTCCGGAAGAGTTTACGGTACAGTTTGAGAGGGTGTCCTTTGCCTATGGAGAAAATGAGAAAAAGATACTGGACAGAAAGAGCTTTTGTGTCAAAAAAGGTGAAAGAGTCGGCATCAGCGGTGCCAGCGGTACCGGAAAGAGTACACTGGTAAAGCTTCTTTTGGGACAACTGAAGCCTACGGAGGGCAGTGTTTTGTGCGATGGTATCCCACTTGGGGAAATTTGCAAGGAGGAGTTCTATAAGAGAATCGCTTATATCAGTCAAGATGCAAAACTGTTCCGGGAGTCGATAGCAGAAAATCTGCGGTTGGGAAAAACGGATGCTACTGAAGATGAAATGAAGGAAGCTTGTAAAAAGGCAAGAATCTATGACTTTATTTCTGAACTTCCGAAGGGACTTCATACGGATATCGGAGAAAACGGTTCCATGCTGTCAGGGGGACAACGACAACGGATTTTGCTTGCAAAAGCGTTTCTTCGTGATGCGGAGTTGTATGTCTTTGATGAGGCAACCAGTGCCCTGGACGGACAGATTGAAGAGGAAATATGGGAATGCATCCAACAAATTCCGAGAGATAAAACAATCCTTATTGTTTCGCATAAGGAAGATGTGTTTAAGAACTGTGATTATGTATTGAATACTTAGGTTTGGAGGTCTGTTATGATTATCAGAAAAGCGAAGAGCAAAGACGCGGAAGATTTAAAAAAATTGTACTTTGAGTATCTGACGGCATATCCGCCAAAAGAGGAACAAGATATGTACGCATGGGCCAAGTTGCTTGATAAATTCGAGAAAGATGAAAATATGTATCTATTAGTAGTTGAGGAAAACGAAAGCGTTGTATCCACGGTACAAATGGCAATAATAGAGAGTCTGACACATAATATAAGACCTTTTGCTGTGATTGAAAATGTGGTAACACATATAGATTATAGGAACAAAGGCTATGCGTCCGCATTACTGGATAAAGCGACAGAAATAGCGAAAGAATGTGATTGTTATAAAGTATTTCTGGAAACAGGCTCAAACAAAGAAAGTACATTGAACTTTTACAGAAATAATGGTTTTGAAATTGACAAAAAACATTCTTGTATAAAAAGATTATAATTCCTTCAAGTTCCAACAGTTTGTATGCATACTCATTTTTGCCTGCAAACAAGAACAGGGGCCGCGCAGTACCAACTGCCACGGCCCCTTGCATTATGCTTCCTCTTCAATTTCCTCCGGCTCATAGTCCGGGTCAACTTTAATATGCACTTTATCAATACGATTCTTATCCACCTGGGCTACCGTGTAGGTGACACCCTTATCAGTGAGGGTCTCGCCCTCGGTCGGCAGGTGATCCAGTAAGAAGATAACGTGTCCCGCAATGGAGTCGTAATCATCGGAAGCAAGGGAAAGCCCCAACGCTTCGTTGATTTCCTCTAACTTAGCGGCACCGTCTGCCAGGTATTCGTTCTCGCCGACAGTGGTAACTGCATCTTCTTCATCTTCATCGTATTCGTCACGGATTTCTCCGACGATTTCTTCAATCAAATCCTCCACGGTCACAAGACCGGCGGTGGCACCGTACTCGTCCAAGACGATGGCCAGTGCGATGGATTCTTTACGCATTTCCCGGAGAAGCTCCGAGGTTTTTTTATATTCATAGGTGAAATACGGTTCCCGCAGGAAGTCTTCGATACGGAAGTCTTCTTTGTTGCCACGGTAGAAGAAAACATCCTTTAGGTTTACGATACCCACTACATTGTCTCTGGTTTCGTGATATACCGGAAGACGAGTATACATGTTTTCTTCAAAAGCGGCTACCAGTTCGTCGAAGGATACGGAATCTTCCACAAAGTCCATATCGATACGCGGAACCATAATATCTCTTGCAAGAGAATCACCGAAATCTACTACGTTGTTGATCATTTCCCGTTCTTCGCTTTCGATAACGCCCTCTTCATGGCTCACTTCAACGATGGTCAAAAGCTCGTTTTCCGTCATGGCAGCAACCTTTTTGTTCGGGTCGATGCGGAACAGCCATAAAAGAAGTCGGATCGTAG
>JAZUBD010000532.1:0-2525 GCA_045638305.1 Lachnospiraceae bacterium | reverse complement strand
CGCACTGCTGTCCACATCCTCTACCGTGCCTTCCATGCCCGGCGCCAGACGCTGCAGGGCATATTCGTGCAAATACAAACGATCGGTATAGGCCGTTAATGCTTGCATTGCTACCGTAAGCTCCCGGCGAAGTTCTCCGAGACCGGTCAGCATATCTTCCGACGCAACAGATCCTCCGTTTGCCAATTCGTCCATATAATTCTTTACTCTGTCGGCATACGCCTGTGCCTTCTCCGGAAGTTCCTCCTCATCCTCCGCTAAACCTTCCGTAAACGCAGTATATAACATGGCCAGATTATAATTTGCCATCCGATAATATACACCGGCCAGATTTCTTAAATAACACGGTAAATTATACTCCACATCTTTTTTTGCAAGTAGTTCCTTCCGTGCCTTTACTAATTCCTGATTCATACAAAACCTTCCTATTCTTCCGTATTTCCCTTTACCCGCCTTACGTGTTCATGGGTATATAAATGATCCGAGCAGTACTCGTAATTTCCTTCACACTTGGAGCAGAACCGGAATTCTAACGAGTCATCGTCCAGCTCCGTCCGACCGCAAATCGCACACTTGTGTCGTGTGATTACATTCCGTCCCTTAAACTCCACCACATTGCCGGACTCCCATTTGGCATCGTTCATCTTCCGACGGAACTCTGCTTTCCGTTTCATCTCCGACGGGGAAATCCGCCGGAAATTTCTTGTAGCAAAGAAAAAGATAATAAAATTCAGCACCGATACCACAATAGCGAGGGCATACGGACCGCCTACCACAAAGCCGTAATCCAAAATATACTTAATTGCCTCATAGCCCATCAACGCACCGTACAAAAAGCCCAGCCACTTTGCCTTAATCGGTAGCAGAAAAAACATGTAAAAGGTAGCGTTCGGCACCATAACAAAGTAGGCCAGAAACATGGAACGGTTTACATAATACATGCTTCCGATCCCCACCGTGTTGATATAGATATTTCCCACTTCGCTGATATATATCGTTTCCTGTCCTACAATCAGATACGCAATCCCATAAAACAAGAACGCCGAAACAATCTGAAAGAGCAACCCGGAAAAATAATATACATTAAACCGGAAAGACCCCCACATTGCCTCTAAGGAGCGACCGATGGAATAGTAAATATACAATTCCAAAAACACCCAAAACAAGTTGTCGCTCGGCGGCTGTAACACAAACGTCACCAAACGCCAAACCTCTCCGTGCAAAATCTGATATACGTCCAAAGACAAATAACGTATATAAAATCCCGGCGCAAACAGATTCAGCAAAAATCCCGCCGCGTACAACACAATCATGTAAAGCATCAGATTCGGAATGGCATGCCGTCCGATTTTCCGCTCCAACCGATTCAAAAAACTCATTAAAACAAATCCTTCTTTCTGAAAATAATCGCAACCACAGACGCCATGAGTAACGCGCCTCCCAGTACAAATAAAAATCCGTAAGGCTGATTCTGCCCCGGAAGCGGCACATTCATACCGTAAAAGCTGGCTATCATGGTCGGTATTGACATAACAATCGTTACCGTAGCCAGAGCCTTCATGACACTGTTTAAGTTATTCGAAAGTATCGAAGAAAACGTATCCATGGTACTGTTTAAAATACCGCTGTAAATATTGGCCATCTCCAGTGCCTGACGGTTCTCGATAATAACATCCTCAAGTAAATCCTCATCCTCCGGATAGCGCTTTACCTTCTCCGTACGGAGAAGCTTCTCAAACACCGTCTCATTGGAACGGATTGCGGTGGTAAAGTACACGAGGGCCTTCTCTAACTCATGCATTTCCATAATCTCCAAATTACGCTGGGACTCCTTCAGCTTATCCTCCAGACGGTCACTTTCCCGGTTAATCACACGCAGATACTGCAGGAATACCGTTGCAACCTTATAAAACACCTGCATAATAAAACGTGTCTTTTTGTAGGTATAGAAATCCCTGATTTTTCCGGTCTTAAAATACTGCAAAATCGGAGTTTCCCGTAAAGTTACCGTAACAACGATATCCTTCGCGGTAATAATCGCAAGCGGCATAGTCGTGTAACGCTTCCGTTCCACATCATCCACCAACTCCGTCTCAATCTCCGGCGAGTCAACCAATATCAAATGATAACTATCTTCAATTTCGATACGAGCCTTTTCTTCTTCATCGAGTGCGGCCCGAAGCGCATCCAGCTCCACACCGGTAGCAGCGGCTACTTCTTCGATTTCCTTGGGACTGGGCGCCGTCAAAGATACCCAACAGTCTTTTTCGATTTTCTCCGGACGTACCAACTCTCCGTTTTCTGTTGTCTTAAAAATCTCTAACATTGCACATTCCCCCTTAAAACTGTCTTATGCAGGCACGTACTTTACATCGTCCCCACCTGCATGCGAAAAGTGTGGGGCATACTACCCCACACTCATTATACTTTTCCTACTCCCATTCGACAAGTAAAGCCTTGCGAAAAAAAAGATACACTTTGTTAAATTTTCCGCCCTAATTTTTAAAATAGAATAAATTTCTATT
>JAZUBD010000531.1:0-4156 GCA_045638305.1 Lachnospiraceae bacterium | reverse complement strand
CGCATACCCCCGGCGGTTCAAAAACAGCATCACCTGTTCCCCCCGGGCAAGGCGTTCTCCCATCAATTCCTTTAACTTCCGGCTGAACATGGAACGGTTCCCTTCCGCCAGTTCCTGCCGCAAATCCACGATTTCTACCTTCGGCATAACCGCTTCCTTGGCCCGCCTGGTCAGGGTCAGCAATCGATACTCCCCGTTCTTTGCTCTTGTATAAGCTTCCAAAGACGGAGTTGCCGAGCCGAGTATCAGAGAGGCACCTGTCAGCTCCGCCAAATATTCCGCCGTCTCTCTGGCGTGATATTTGGGCGTTCCTTCGCTTTTATATGCTCCCTCCTGCTCTTCATCCATCAAAATCAGTCCCAGTCGTTCAAAAGGCGTAAACAACGCCGAACGAGGACCGATCATCACATCAATTTCTCCGTTTCTTGCCCGTACATACTGGTCATACCGCTCTCCTGCAGAAAGTCTGGAATGCAGTACCGATACCCGCTCTCCGAACCGTTCATAAAACCGACGCACGGTCTGGAAGGTCAGGGAAATCTCCGGAATCAGCATAATTGCCTGCTTTCCCTCACGGATGACCCGTTCAATCAATTCCAGATACACCTCGGTCTTTCCGCTTCCGGTGACTCCGAATAACAAATAGGTTCCGCGTTTTCCGGCCGCATAGTCCGACCAAACCGTTTCTACCGCCGTTTTCTGTTCCTCGTTTAACTCCGGTTTCTCTGTGGCTTGCAGTCCCTTTGCGGGATTCCGGTACACCGTTTCTTCTCTGACACAAACAATCCTATCCCGGCATACCGCATCAACAGTACTTGTCGTCAGTTTGAGCTTCTGTTCCGCCTCGGTATAATCAAGCTCCGTTTTTTCCTTTAAGGCATCCAGCAGACGAAGTCTGGCTTCGTACTTCCTCTTCACAGCAAGTGCATAATAGGCTTCAAAGGCATCCGGGTCCGCAATCCGCACAATGGTGCGTTTTTTCAGATTCCGCACCTCCTGCTTTACCGGAAGTACCGTCTTTAACGCCTCATTCATCGTACCGCCGAAATGCTCCTTCATCCAGTACGCCAACGCAATGGAGCGACGCTCCAACGATACTGCTCCCTGCACCACGCAAAGGATTTCCTTCGTCCGTGCCGGATCAAACACCGGTGTATCGGAGGTATCCATAATAAAACCTTCCAGCTTTCGGTCCCCTCCACCGAAAGGCACCTCTACCTTAGCACCTACTACCGCCGTCTCCGAAAGATGCTCCGGAATCGCATATTGGTATGTCTTATCCAGTTTTTCCAAGGAAATGTCTACAATGACATCGGCATACCGCATCGACTCCACCCTCCTTTCGTACGTTTCGTCTATCCTCTCTACAGAATAATCTGCAGACGTTCCTTTTCTTCCGGTGTCATCTCGGAAAGAATCTCCCGAATCAACACTCTCTCATCCATCGGGTACTTCACACCTTTAATTTCCTGATAATCCTCATGTCCCTTACCGGCCAGAACGATAACATCATCCTCCTGCGCGTTTAAAATCGCATACCGGATAGCCTCCTTACGGTCCGGTACCGTCACATAGGCACCGTCCGCCTTCTTTACTCCGGTCAGAATATCCTCGATAATCGCCTCCGGTTCTTCAAACCGTGGATTATCCGAAGTTACAATGGTCAAGTCCGCGTACCGGGAAGAAATCTCTCCCATCTCAAACCGCCGGTCGCGGGAACGATTGCCACCGCAGCCGAACAGGCATACCAGACGCTTCGGCCGATACTCCTTTAAAGCCGTCAACAGACTTTTTAAACTCATGGCATTGTGCGCATAATCAATCATCAAAGAAAATCTCGGGGAAAGGGGAATGCTTTCCAGTCTTCCCTTTACCTGGACCTCCGTAAATGCCTTCTTCATAACCTCGGTCGGCACTTTAAACTGCATGCAAATGGCTGCCGCCGTCAGGGAATTGTATACCGTAAACATTCCCGGTACCGGCACGGCAATCTCCGTCTCCAAAAATCCCCTTTGTCGTATAGGAAACCATCAGTTTACCGTCGGTACGATGTAAATCAATACCGGTAGCCTGTAAATCCGCTCCGTCCCCGCAACCATAGGTCATATAGTCACAGGTACTTCCCATCAGCATCCGGTTCATCATCGGGTCATCCCCGTTTAAGATACCGAACCGGCACTGACAAAACAGCCGGGACTTACATTCCGCATAATCTTCAAAATCGGTATGCTCGTTCGGTCCGATATGATCCGGTTCCAGATTGGTAAATACCGCATAATCAAATATCACGCCTCCGACTCTGTGCAACTTCAGTGCCTGGGAGGACACCTCCATCACCACCGCCTTACAACCGTTGTCTACCATTTCACGAAAATACTTCTGTAACAGGAAGGATTCCGGTGTGGTATGGCTGGCCGGAATCGTCTCCGCACCGTTTCTTACCTCTACAGTCCCCACCAAGCCGGACTTTATACCCACCTTCTCCAAAATGTGATGTACCATATATGCCGTGGTTGTCTTTCCCTTTGTACCGGTAATACCGATGGTAACCAGCTTCTTTGCCGGATATCCGAACCATGCGGCAGAGATATATGCCAACGCCTTTCTTGTATCCTTAACCAACACTAAGGTAGCATCTCCGGAAAGCGTAAGTTCCTTTTCCGCTACAATCACGGAGGCACCTGCCGTCACTGCGGTTTCCGCATACTCATGTCCGTCGAATACCGCACCTGTGATACAAACAAACAAACTTCCTTTTCCTATGTTTTTTCTGGTATCGTAGACAATCTCCGTTACCTCTACTTCTTTATTTCCTCGTATTTCTACGACTAAATTTTCCGAAAGTAATTGCACAAGCAATTCATCTAACTTCATCTTTCTCTCCTTTCGAACCCGTTTTTCTCAGTGTATGCCGGTTACCAAAGAGTTCCACTCTTCACACCCCTTCTCCCGACAAAAGCCCATTTTGGGCACAAAGGTCCAAAATGGGCTGTCAGCATTATTCTCCAAGCATGGTCCGATATAAATCCTCGTACTTCTTAGCAGAAGCCTTCCAGGAAAAATCCGTAGCCATTCCACGGTCCACGAGCTTATTCCACTCTCTCTTTTTATTGTAGTAAATATGCTTTGCATAACGTACAATGGAAAGCATCTCATGGGCATTGTAATTTGCAAAACTGAAGCCGGTGCCGGTACCTTCGTACTCATTGTACGGAACAACCGTATCCTTAAGGCCGCCGGTCTCTCGTACAATCGGCACAGTACCGTACCGTAAACTGATGAGCTGGCTCAGACCGCACGGTTCAAACAGCGACGGCATCAAAAACGCATCACAAGCCGCATAAATCTTATGGGCACGCTCATTGTTATAGTAAATATTCGAGGACACTCTTCCGTGATACTTCCATTCGTAATAACGGAACAGATTCTCGTATTTCGGGTCGCCGGTACCTAAAATAACAAGCTGTACATCGGTATCGCAAAGTTCCTCCATGACACACTCCACCAGGTCAAAGCCCTTCTGGTCGGTCAATCTGGATACCACGCCGATCATAAACTTCTTGCCGTCACGCTCTAAATCCAGCTCTTCCTGCAAAGCAAGCTTATTCTTTACCTTCTCCTTACGGAAATTCATAGCATTAAACTTATGCGCAATAAACGGGTCTGTCTCCGGGTCATACTCCTCGTAATCGATGCCGTTTACAATGCCCCACAGATTATTGGAGCGGGCACGCATCAATCCGTCCAAGCCTTCCCCGTAGAACGCCGTCTTAATTTCCTCTGCATAGGTATCGCTTACCGTGGTTACATAGTCCGCATACACAATACCGCCCTTTAAGTAGTTGGCATCGCCGTACGCCTCCAGCTTGTCCGGCGTAAAGTAATACATATCAAGTCCGGTAATATCCGCTACCGTCTTCTTGTCCCAGACGCCCTGGAATTTTAAGTTGTGAATCGTCATCACAGATTTGATGCCGCGATAAAAGTCGCCCTGTTCGAAGCTGTCATGCAGATACACCGGAATAAGACCGGTCTGCCAGTCGTTACAGTGAATTAAATCCGGGCGGAAGCCGATCTGCGGCAACGCCGACAATACCGCACGGGAAAAGAAAGCAAACTTCTCAATATCCTCGTGGATATTACCATACGGCTTATC
>JAZUBD010000530.1:0-1871 GCA_045638305.1 Lachnospiraceae bacterium | reverse complement strand
TAAGACCGCTTGGCCTCCGACTTCATTTGTGGTAATCATGTAGAAGGTTCCTTCATGATAACGGATGGTCGGCGCAAAAATACCTCTGGACATCCCATCATGACCAAGCGGAAGCTGAGACACTCTGTCCAGTACATTCCCGATCTGATGCCAATGTTTCAAATCTGTGCTCTCAAAAATCGGAACACCCGGAAAATAACAAAAGCTGGAATTTACCAAATAAAACTTACCGTTTACCGCACAAGCGGACGGATCCGGATAAAAGCCCGGCAAAATAGGATTCTTAATTTCCATAACATTCTTCTCCTTGTATTAAATTTTTAACATTACTTTTTCATCATGTCCTCACAAACTCCAGTGTACCATATTCGACAGAAAGTGGCAATCCTATTTACCATCAAAATTTGCACATATAACAGTTCCCCGGACTATCTGTCAACAATACAGCCAAAAAAGAACTGCCTTATCTACGTTACCCGTAAACAAAGCAGTCCTTCAAAACTCTTTTCTCTTCAAATCTCCGTTATTTACCTAAACTTCAACTTTTCCTCAAACTCCGGATCCCCATTCTGCGGAAGCGCATACAGACTTGTGGTCAAATCGCTCAACTCCGACGCAGGCGTCTTACCGTATAAATGATAATCCGCAAAATCCAATAAATACACCAAATCCTGCGGTGTCACCATATGCCCGGTTTCGTGCAGACATACCGCCAAATGATCAGCAATCCCCATACAGTCAAACAAATCTTTAGAGGCCAGATAATTCATCCACATAGCGTTGGCATTGACCCAATCCTCATCGCAATACGAACCGGAAATAAACAGATACCGTCCGCCTCTTCCGCAAAGGGCTGATAACATGTACTGCTCCAGCGGCATCACCCATTCGTCTTTAAATCCTTGAAAATTATCGTTAAACCAGTGTCCTTCCGCATCGCTTCGTAAACAGGATAACGGTTCATTCTTTCCGCAGGTATACTCATTTCCCCGGTTGATTCCCGTATAGTCAAACACTCGTCCCTCGGACACATAACGATATAACGCCATACCGCCCGCACCGGAACAAGCCGGAGCCGTAATCTTAATACGCGGTTCCAATGCTCCGGCCACTGCAGTCGCCTTACCGAACCGGGATACACCGGTCATTAAAATGTCCGTGGTAGTCAGGCCCAACTCTTCTGCGGCACCGTTTTCCAATGCATCGATGGCCTTGGATACACTCCATCCCCAAGCCGCCAGCACGCCGGTCTGCTCCTCCCAGCTCTCTCCATACGGATACAACTCGTAGAATACGCCGGTTCTGGAGGAATTATCTGACGCAATCTCAATAGGATTGATGGACAGCACCGCATACCCCCGCTCATTCGCATACTCCGGCTTCATCAGGCCGAAAATTGAAAACAATACCGGAGCCTTTTCATACACTTTGTTCGTCGGCAATGCCAACATCACCTTATAAGACACAGACTTCTCACCATTATTGACCGTCACTGTCATCTCATTGCCCTGCACCGCATAGGTCACTGTCTCCTTCGACGCATCCGGCATCGGTCCGTACATGTAGTACTCATACATATGCTTAATTTCTTCCAATCGCTCGTCAAACTCCTCCGGAGATGTTACCTTACGTCCGTCTAAAAAGGTGTACGGATTCGGCAGTTCAATCGCCTCCGTAAACGTTGCCGCATCCGGCAAACCACACTTATTTGTACCCTTCTCCTTTAAATATTCCATCGTTTCTTTCTCCTCCATATACCACAGGCACCGGCGGTCAAATCCCCTTTCCCGTGCCTGTATCTCTTTCTTCTCATTTCATTACTTCGCAGACTTCTTCACAGCCTCCCAAAGGCCTTCGATATACACAGCACC
>JAZUBD010000529.1:0-3329 GCA_045638305.1 Lachnospiraceae bacterium | reverse complement strand
TTGCGTACTCTGTCATTAAGAACGCCCTTTACAAGGTTATTAAGATTTCCGACCCGAAGGACCTTGGTAAAAAGGTTGTAGTACAGGGCGGTACCTTCTACAACAACGCAGTTTTACGTAGCTTTGAAAAAATCTCCGGCTGTGAGGCGGTTCGTCCGGACATCGCAGGTATCATGGGTGCCTTCGGTGCGGCACTCTTAGCCCGTGAGCATTATACCGGTCAGGAGACCACGCTCCTCACGCCGGCAGCGTTAAATGAGCTGAAATTCGAGACTACCATGACCCGTTGTAAGGGTTGTACCAACAGCTGTCTCCTTACCATCAACCGTTTCTCCGGCGACCGTCGTTTCATTTCCGGTAACCGTTGTGAAAAGGGTCTCGGCAAGGAAAAGAGCAACGCAGATATTCCGAACTTATTTGCCTATAAATTAAAGCGTTATTTCGACTACGCCCCGCTGTCCGAAACCCAGGCAAAGCGCGGCGCTGTCGGCATTCCGCGTGTACTTAACCTATACGAAAACTACCCGTTCTGGCACACCTTCTTTACGGAGTTAGGCTACCGCGTGGTACTTTCTCCGTTATCCAGCCGTAAGATTTACGAGATGGGTATCGAGTCCATTCCGAGTGAGTCCGAGTGTTACCCGGCAAAGCTAGCCCACGGTCACATTTCCTGGCTCATTAATGAAGGCTGCAAGTTTATCTTCTATCCGTGTATTCCGTACGAGCGCAAGGAGTTCCCGGAGGCGGGCAACCACTACAACTGCCCGATTGTTACTTCCTACGGTGAGAATATTAAGAACAACGTGGAAGAGCTTCGTTCCGATGACATTACCTTTGCCAACCCGTTCCTTTCCTTAGAGACGAAGGAAATCGCAGCGAAACGTCTGATACAGATTATGGCGGAATACGGCATCCCGGCAGGCGAAGTTTCTCTTGCTGCAGACAAAGCATGGGAAGAACTCTCCGCTGCAAGACACGACATGCAAAAGGCCGGCGAAGCAGCCCTTGATTATATTAAGAAAAACGGAAAGCTTGGTATCGTATTGGCCGGCAGACCGTATCATATTGATCCTGAAATCAACCACGGTATTCCGGAGCTCATCACCTCCTACGACGTAGCGGTACTGACCGAGGACTCCGTCTCCCATTTGGGCAAAGTAGACCGTCCGACCCTCGTTGTCGACCAGTGGATGTACCATTCCAGACTGTACGCAGCGGCATCTTATGTCCGTACCCGTACGGATTTGGAGATTATTCAGTTAAATTCCTTTGGTTGCGGTCTGGACGCCGTAACCACCGATCAGGTCAGCGACATTTTGACTGCTTCCGGTAAGATTTACACCGTCCTTAAAATTGACGAAGTAAACAACCTTGGTGCAGCCCGTATCCGTATCCGCTCCTTACTCTCCGCGGTTGCGGACCGTAAGCGCAAGGGCATTGTCCCGCACGAAGCGGACGCGGCACATCATCGCGTGATTTTCACGGAAAAGATGAAGGATGAATATACCCTTCTTGCACCTCAGATGTCTCCGATTCACTTCCGTATGCTGGAACCGGCGCTTCGTGCCCATGGCTACAAGGTAGATGTCCTTGACAATGACGGAAGAACTGCGGTGGATGTAGGCCTGAAGTACGTAAACAACGATGCCTGCTACCCGTCCTTAATGGTTGTGGGTCAGATTATGGAAGCACTGCTTTCCGGTAAATACGACTTAAACAAGGTGGCGGTTATGATTACCCAGACCGGCGGTGGCTGTCGTGCCACCAACTACATCGGATTTATCCGCCGCGCCCTCCAGAAGGCCGGCATGGGCCATATTCCGGTAGTTTCCATCAGTACCTCCGGTATTGAGAAAAACCCGGGCCTTACCTACACCCCGAAGATGCTTCTGGGCATTTTACAGTCCGTGATTTACGGCGATGTGTTTATGCGCGTATTGTATCGTATGCGTCCGTACGAATTGGAGAAGGGCTCCGCAAACGCGTTATATGAAAAGTGGAATGCTATCTGCTGTGAGGCGGTAAAGAATCCGAAGATGTCCGAGTTCAAGAAAAATATCCGCGGCATTATCCGCGACTTTGATGCTCTCCCGATTGACGAGACCTTAAAGAAGCCGCGTGTCGGTGTTGTAGGTGAAATTTTGGTTAAATTCCTTCCGGCTGCAAATAATTACTTGGTAGAGCTTTTGGAAGCGGAAGGTGCCGAAGCGGTCGTTCCGGATTTATTGGACTTCCTGCACTACACCATGTACAATACCAACTTTAAGGCAGACTACCTTGGCAAGTCCAAAAAGAGCAAAAAGGTCAACAACCTGATTTACTCCTTCCTTGAAAAATTCCGCGGCACTGCCAGAAAGGAACTGGAAGCAAGTAAGCACTTTGTAGCTCCGCCTCGTATCGATACTTTGGCTAAGTATGCGGAGGATATCGTATCCACCGGTAACCAGACCGGCGAAGGTTGGTTCCTTACCGCAGAGATGATTGAGCTCATCCACACCGGCGTGCCGAACATTGTCTGCACCCAGCCTTTTGCCTGCCTGCCGAACCATGTAGTCGGTAAGGGTGTTATCAAGGAGCTGCGCCGTCGTCATCCGGAAAGTAATATCGTAGCCGTAGACTACGACCCGGGCGCTTCCGAAGTAAACCAGCTGAACCGTATCAAGCTTATGCTTGCAACTGCGGCAAAACAGATGAAATAACAAATAATACGCAACATAAGAAAAGCCTCCTGATATTGCACCGAAACTCCAATCGAATTTCCCGTACAATTTCGGGAGGCATTTTCTTACCGTAGTTTGCATGCAAGTCTCTTCTTCATGGCAAACTAACGCTACACCCGATTCAACGAGGAGGACAAAATGCAATACATTATTTCCTTTTTGGAAGGCATCATTACCTTCATCTCCCCTTGCCTTCTGCCTATGATTCCGATTTACCTGACGTACTTTGCGGGCAGCGGAGAACGTACCACAAAAAAGACCGTTACCGGTGCCTTAGGCTTTGTCTCCGGCTTTACTCTGGTCTTCATTACCATGGGTGCCCTTGCCGGCAGCATCGGCAGCCTGTTTACCAGACATCAGAATATTGTAAATATCGTTTGCGGACTGATTGTCATTTTCTTCGGTCTGAACTTTATGGGCGTGTTTAAAATCAACTTGTTCAAAGGTATGAAGCAGTCCGTCAATACCGACAACATGAATTTCTTTTCCGCCCTGCTGTTCGGTGTTGTCTTCTCTCTGGGTTGGACACCGTGTGTGGGTGCATTCCTCGGCTCTGCCCTCATGATGGCCTCCAGGGAAGGTCAGGTATTGCAGGGCATCCTGATGCTC
>JAZUBD010000528.1:0-4529 GCA_045638305.1 Lachnospiraceae bacterium | reverse complement strand
GCGGCATCTAAGCGTGTTGAATTCTACATTAACGACGGTGGTACGGTAGGTGCTTCCAAGTATACGTTGAAGTTCTATTTGGACGGTTCGACAACGCCGACAGAGTTGGCGGTTTACAAGAAGTCTAACGACGCATTTATGGATACTAAGACTTCAAGTACAAGTTTTGCGGCAGGAGCCGGTAATGTGTATTACGTAGATGTGCCGATGAAGCTGGAAACTATGGATGGAAAGACAGCGGTAACTTCCACGAAGATGAGAGTAGAGATAGAAAAGACTTACAAGGTTGGATCTCAGTGGGTACCGGCACCTCCGGGAAATACCTACGTCAACATCATCCCGCGTGGCTTGTTCGACTTAGACTAATTGTCAGTACGGAATTGTAAGAAGAATTAAAGCGACAGAAGGAGTCCGCCGCACGCAATTTGCGGCGGACTCGTTTTTCCCTTTGGTAAGATAGGAGTATGGGTATGGCAAAGATACTGATTGTAGAGGATGATAATAAAATCGCCCGGTTTGTGGAGTTGGAGCTGCGTCATGAGGGCTATGAGACGGAGACGGCGAATGATGGCCGGACCGGTCTGGCCAAGGCTCTTGTGCCGGATGTGGATTTGGTTTTGTTGGATATTATGTTACCGGAGTTGTCCGGAATGGAGGTTTGCAGACGGATTCGTCAGGAGTCGGAGGTGCCGATTATCATTTTGACAGCGAAGGGTGACGTGACGGATAAGGTGGCAGGTCTGGATTTGGGGGCAAACGACTATATGACAAAGCCTTTTGCCATCGAGGAGCTGTTGGCCCGAATCCGTGCGGTGTTAAAGCCGCGGGGCAGAAAGTCTCCGGCAGAGCAGCTTTTGTCCTACGGGGATCTGGCGGTGGATGCTGCGGCACGAAAAGTGACCTTCCGGGGCGGTCCGGTGTCTCTTACGAAAAAGGAATTTGATTTGCTGGTGTTTTTACTGAAGAATAAGAACCGGGCGGTGTCCAGAGACGAGTTGTTATCTGCCGTATGGGATTATGACTATGCGGGTGATACCAATGTGGTAGATGTGTATGTCCGGTATCTTCGCCAGAAGATAGAGGAACCGTACGGAATCCGGTTGTTAGAGACTGTGCGGGGAGTGGGGTATCGAATCAGTGATGAAACGGAAGTCTAGGACAGAGGCGGAAAAGCCAAAGAGTACGGGTTCTTTTTCGGCACGGATTGCCCGTATGACCGTAGCGGTATTTTTTTGTATCGGTGTGTTTTCGGTTTTGGTGTTCGGTGTTCTGCGGTTGCGGGGTGTCCGGAGGGAACTGGAGCGGGCCGGTGAGGCGTTTCTGGAAGAGTTTTTTGAAGCGTTCTCCGGGGAGGTATCGGAGAATGCGGCTTTTGCAGACAGAGGCGGTACGCTTTGTATCCGTTCGGCGGATACCGGGAGAGAGGTGTATCGTGTCGGGAGCCCGAAGGAGTTGTTTTTTATCGGGAACTGGGCGTTAACAAAAGACGACGGAGAACGTGTCTTGTACGGTCGGTACCGGACAACGGTAGTGTTATATGATGCGCTTTGTGAGGCGGAGTTTGTGTTCGATTGCAGAGAGGATGGCAAGGAGCTTGCAAGGCAGTCAGCGTGGTTTTTTCTCTGGTATTTGGCGGCAGCGGCACTTGGTACCGCGGCGGTATATTTGATTGCAAAAACCACGTTGGTCTCGGCTTCGAAGCTGTCGGACCGTGTGAATAAAATGACGTTGCAGAATATCCACAGTAACCGGCTGGATCCGGATGCAACGGAGGAGGAATTACAGGAGCTGGCAGTCGGCATTAACCGAATGTTAGACCGTATGGAGGAGGCTTACGAATCCCAGAAGCAGTTTGTGTCGGAAGCATCTCATGAACTTCGTACACCGATTACGGTGTTGCAGGGATATTCCGCAATGTTGCGCCGGTGGGGTGCCAAGGATTCGGAGGTGCTGGCGGAGTCCGTGGAGGCCATCGAGTCCGAGGCAAAGTCCATGCAGGATTTGGTGGATAAGCTGTTGTTTTTGTCCCGGCATGAGCGGAAGAAGCTACCCTTTGCTAAGGTGCGGTTTGATATGGCAGAGGTGGTACGGGAGCTGGAAAAGGAGTTCAGCTATATGACGGAGGAGCGGGTGTTTGAGTGTCCTGTCTGCGAATCTGTTTCCGTGTACGGTGACCGACAGATGTTAAAGCAGGCGCTTCGGGTGTTTGTGGATAATGCGGTGAAATATACGGGAAAGGGCGACCGGATTTCGGTGTTTTGCAGAAACAAGTCTGGAGCCTGTGAAATTGTAGTGGAGGATACGGGCATCGGTATGAAGAAGGAAGAACTGGAGGGCATTTTTACCAGGTTTTTCCGGGCGGATACGGTGCGCGGAAAAAATATAGACGGTCACGGACTGGGGCTTTCCATTGCACGGCTGATTGTGGACGGTCACGCCGGGAAAATCACCATCCGGACCCAGTATACGAAGGGAAGCTCGTTTTGTGTAATGCTTCCGAGACAACGGGGAGGCTGAGAAGGAAAGGCAGGCGAGCAGTATGGGATGTACACTTTGTCCGCGACAGTGTCCGGCGGATCGCAACCGGGGAGAGAGCGGATTTTGTGGTATGAGCTCTGAGGTGTATGTGGCAAGAGTGGCGCCGCATTTTTGGGAGGAACCGTGTATTTCCGGAGAAAAAGGCTCCGGAACGGTGTTTTTTTCCGGGTGCAATTTGCGGTGTGTGTATTGCCAGAACCATAAAATCGCGGAAGGAAAAGCCGGCAGGAAACTTTCGGTTACACAACTGTCGGAGGCGTTTTATTCGTTACAGGAGCAGGGGTGTCACAATATTAATTTGGTGACTCCCAGCCATTATATTCCGCAAATTGTGGAGGCACTACGTATGGCACGACTTTCTGTGCCGGTGGTGTATAATACCTCTTCTTACGAGTGCGTGGAAGCGCTGCGGAGCATGGAGGGACTGGCAGACATATATCTGGCGGATTTTAAGTATCCGGATGAGGCTGCCGCAAGAAAGTATTCTCATGCACCGGATTATCCGGCAGTGGCTAAGGCAGCTATTGCGGAAATGGTGCGGCAGGTGGGAACTGCAGAATACGAAAAGGACGGCAGGGTGTGGAAAAATGCTACCGAATATCCCGATGGGGCACTGATGCGCCGAGGGGTAATTGTACGTCATCTTCTGTTGCCGGGCAGAACAGAGGAGGCAAAGCAGGTATTGCGCTATTTATACGAGACCTACGGGGATACCGTGGCGGTGAGTATTATGAACCAGTATACACCGCTCCCTCATGCGGGCGGTTTTCCTGAGCTTTGCAGGCGTGTAACGGAGGCAGAATATGAGGAGGTTATCGGGTTTGCGTTAGAGCTTGGAATCGGTCATGGGTTCCTGCAGGAGGGGGAAACGGCGGAGGAAAGTTTTATTCCGGATTTTGATTTGCAGTTGTCAGATAATTTTTGCAAAAACACCGAGAAAAAATGATAAAATAGGGGTTTAAAAGTAAAGAATCTATTGACGATTCGGGATAAAGTTGTTAAAATAGTAGTAGAGGGAATTTTATTTACTTTATACTAATTAGTTGCCTTAATCTATATAAGTAGAGGAGGTTTTTCCAATGAAGAAGAGAAGAAGTTTATGTACCTTTTCTTTACTGTTGGTGATGACGTTATTTATGACGGCGTGCGGCGCAAGTAATCCGGGTTACGTATTACCGACCCTGGCTCCGCGTAATACGCCGACACCGGCAGTAGAGAATCCGGACGGGCCGTCGCCGACTACGGCGCCGGATGCCAACAATTTAAAGATTATTGAATTAAATGGTGAGGATTACAACCAGGTTTCCAATTTTACGGTACGCGGTATCTGTAATGTGTCGGTAAAGAAGGTTGCGCACAGCGGAGAGTTTTCGTTTTATGTCTCCGGCCGCGAGGACGCAAGCAGTTGTGTATTTCTTAATTTCACCGATACGGACGGCAATCTGAAGAACGTATCCGGCAAGAAAGTTCACGTAGCAGCCTGGGTATATCAGGAGACCGGCTTGCCGGCGGATTTTGCATGTAGATTACAGGGCAAGAGACCGGATGGTATTACAGAGTCCCCGGAGTCCATTACCATTACCCGTGTTCCGAGTGGAGTGTGGACTTTGATTGAGGGCGATATTCCGGTTTATTCCAATCTGGTAAATCCGAATATCAGTATTGAGATGTCCTCTTCCAAGGATCCGTATTATTTCGATGATATCCGTTTGACCTATGATCCGTACAGTTCCGTACCGGCAAATACGTCTTACGGTTCCAGCAACTTTGACGGTGTTTCGGCGAATTTCGAAAATCAGTCCAATCCGTTTGCATCGAGAGGTACCGCTGTGGCAGAGGTTGTAAGCGGAGGCTATAAGGACAGTTATGCGCTGTCTGTAACCGGTCGTACCGCTGACTGGAACGGTGTCCAGATTGACCTTTCGGAGCATGGTCTGGCAGGATCCAAGATTTGGGTTCAGTATGCCGCAAAGCATGATGCAAAGCAGAAG
>JAZUBD010000527.1:0-2743 GCA_045638305.1 Lachnospiraceae bacterium | reverse complement strand
CTTATCATTCTTGGCTACAATAATAGCTCCTGCACCGTTCTCAAACGGTCCCACCTTCGGGTTCACGGCACGATGTGCACCGAAGAAGTCATCGTCAAATACAATCGGGCTGCCGTCCGGATTTTCAAACATCTGCTCCGGCTCGAATGCCATCCCCAGCACTTCCGTGGAAATCATCTGTGCCGGTGCATTGTTCAAGAAGTCGTATACGTTGGTCTTAAGGGTGTACTCGCCGTCCTTTTCCACCAGCTCAACGGTTACTTCGTGGTCGTTATCCACAAAGGCATCCGTTTCCTTCGTCATGGCCTTTGCGCCGTTGAAGTACACATTGCCTGCTGCCCATACCGGAAGCGGATTATAGTAACGGTCCGTCTTCTTGGAGCCCATACCGCAATAACCCTCAAACTGTGTCACATATTCCTCATAGGTCGGGTACGCCTCATACGGGATCGTACCTACCACAAGATTACCGTCGGACCACTCGTCGTTCTTCCACTGCTCCTGCAGCTTTACTAAACCTTTGCGCATCTTCTGCTGTACGAAAATATTGTTGTAGAAACGGAAGTCACCGTGGAGAATGGTCATAAAGCCCGCAACCTCCGTACGATGGTGCATGTGATACGGTGTATAACGCGGAGAAAACTTGGTCGGAGTTCCGTTATCCACGCCTCTGCCTACCGCCGTGAAGGCACCTGCAATAAAGTTGTGCACCAACGCAACGCCCTGGGTCGGCAGCTTCATGGCATGGTCGGACAGCATAATGTTGTTGTCCACCAAGGTCGGTCCGTGGGATACTTCGATAAAAATATCCTCGCCAACCGCCAGCATATCGTCGTGCACCGGATACTCGTCCGCCTCATACGGAACGGTATTGTCATGGAACAGGTTCTGACTTACGCGGGTACCCTGTGCCTGCCAGTCAAGCCACAGGCCTCTGGTACAATGATGGAAATGATTTCTGCGGATGATAACGTCGATAGCCGCATGCATCTTGATGCCGCCGATTTCCGCGCCTGCCAGATTCTGCTTGTTGTTAATATGATGAATGTGGTTGTCCTCGATAATGGAGAACACACCACCTAAATGACCTACGATACCGGTCTGGCCGCAGTCATGGATGTTACAACGACGCACGATGTGGGAACCGATATTCTCCTTGGTCCAGCCCTCTACCTGTGCCTGACAAATGTTGTCACGCTCGGTCTGGGTACCGTCCTTAAACTTCCATGTAGACCACTTGTTGTCGTTGTTCGGCTGACAATACTTTCCGAGGGAAATACCGGAGCACTTGGACTCGGATATTTCACAATCCTCGATAATCCAGCCCTTAGACCAGTGCGGGCCTACCATACCTTCCTGATAAGCGGTCGGCGGAGCCCACTGGGTGGCTGCCTTTGTTACCGTAAAACCGGAGAGGGTAATATAACCCACGCCCTCCTTGGACGGATAGAAACAGTTTCTGCGCACCGAAATCTCAACGTTCTCCGCATTCGGGTCAAGGCCCTGGAAATTCGCATAGAGAACGGTCTCGTTAGTCGCCTCGTCCTGCTCGGTATACCAAGTGTACACCGTAAAATCACGATCCCAGGACTTCATGTATACGGTCGGATTCAGCACCCGGTCAAGCTCCAGTACTTCGTACATAGACTTGCCGTTTAAAAACACATCGCCGGTATGTGCAACATACAACGCATTGAACCAGTCACCGAACACTTTCGTGGTATACGGGTTGTAAGTACCGAAAATACCGTTCGGAATACGTGCCATCCACACATTTTCCGCATACGGTGCCCAATTCTTTACTTCTTCCGCACCGGTAATCACCGCAGCCCCCTTCTCCAAGGAACGGTAAGTGATTCGTGCTCTCGGCGCACCCGGATTCACCGGGTCTACATACTCACGGTACACACCCGGTGCCACCAATACCTCATCTCCCGGACGTGCAATCTTTGCCGCTTCGGAAATCCGCTGAAACGGGTACTCCTTCGTACCGGTTCCGCCACAGGTTGCGTTAATGTCTACGTAAATCTGCATTTGTAAATCCTCCTCGTATTTTTCTATTGGTTCGAAGGCTGCCGGCCCGGCTCCTTCGTGTGATTCGTTTTTCCTTACAGCCGATGAATAACACTCGCATCAAAGGAACTCGTATCCGCCACACCCGTGCTTGCCATGGTGCCGCGAAGCTCGTCGTTCATCTCCCGCATGCGGGTTGCCACGCCTTCCGCGCCGCCCTGACGGATAAAAGGAATCAGGTGTGTGCCAACACTTACCGCAGTTGCGCCCAGTGCCAATGCCTTATACGCATCCATTCCGGAGCATACGCCGCAGTCTACGAAAATCGGCATCACATCGCCTACTTCCTTCACAATCTCCGGAAGCACCGCCAGCGGCGGCATTGCATAATTCATACGGCCGTTGTGGTGAGAAACCACGATACCGTTGGCGTCAATCTCCGCACACTTTGCCGCATCCCGCACACTTAAGACACCCTTTACCACGAATGGCAAATTCGTCATGGCGATGTACCGCTCCAAATCCTTCGATGACTTCACCGACATCTGCTCTCCGAGACAAACATCCGGGTTACCCTTGCCGTCAAACATATGGTCAATGTCCATGCCTACCGCCAGAGCACCCAGCTCTTCCGCATAGGTCAGCATGTTGTGAATCTTGTCCTCGTCGGCATACGGCTTTACGATACGAATGGTCTTTGCACCGGTAGCCATTACCGCCGCAAACTCCT
>JAZUBD010000526.1:0-1639 GCA_045638305.1 Lachnospiraceae bacterium | reverse complement strand
GGTTATTGCCCTGATTAACTCCTACAAGCCGGATTTGGTCATGAACATCGCCCTTCCGTACCAGGATTTGACCATTATGGATGCCTGCCTTGCCTGCGGCGTCAACTACATGGACACCGCCAACTACGAGCCGGAAAACATCGACGACCCGGAATGGCGTGCAATTTATGACAAGCGTTGCAAGGAAGAAGGCTTTTCCGCGTACTTTGATTACTCCTGGCAGTGGGCTTATCAGGAAAAATTTAAGGCAGCGGGGCTTACCGCACTTTTAGGCTCCGGCTTTGACCCGGGCGTAACCCAGGCCTACTGCGCGTATGCCTTAAAGCATGAGTTTGACGAAATCGACACCATCGACATTTTAGACTGCAACGGCGGCGACCACGGCTACCCGTTTGCCACCAACTTTAATCCGGAAATTAACCTCCGGGAAGTATCCGCACCGGGCAGCTACTGGGAAAACGGCAAGTGGATTGAGATTCCGGCCATGAGCATCAAGAGAGAATACGACTTTGCGGAAGTCGGTCAGAAGGATATGTACCTTCTGCACCACGAAGAAATCGAGTCTCTGGCAAAGAACATCCCGGGCGTAAAGCGCATCCGCTTCTTTATGACTTTCGGCCAGAGTTACCTGACCCATATGAAGTGTCTGGAAAACGTAGGCATGCTTTCCACCACTCCGATTCTATACGAAGGAAAGGAAATCGTACCGATTCAGTTCTTAAAGGCACTACTTCCGGACCCGGCCACTCTCGGTCCGCGTACCAAGGGTAAGACCAACATCGGCTGCATTTTCACCGGGAAAAAGGACGGCAAGGAAAAGACCTACTACATCTACAACGTATGCGACCACGAGGAATGCTACAAGGAGGTCGAGTCCCAGGCTATCTCCTACACCACCGGTGTACCGGCCATGTGCGGCGCTCTCATGCTTCTCACCGGCAAGTGGAACAAGCCGGGTGTGTACACCGTGGAGGAGTTTAATCCGGACCCATACATCGAGGCACTGGACAAGTACGGCTTGCCGCATCAGGAAAGCTACGCTCCGGTGCTTGTTGACTAAATAATATAAGACCATATAATGCGCGGATTGTTTCAATACGAGCGTAAAGAAACAATCCGCATAACTATGTATCTTACACGCTTTTTCACAAAATGGAGGTCTTACTTTTGAATAATATTTCCTATCCATCCAATCCGAATATTCAGACCCGCTTACTGGCCTCCGGCCTTCCGACGCCCTGTTACATCATTGATGAGGCCAAGCTCATTGCAAACGGACAGATACTAAAGGAAATTCAAGATGAAACCGGTTGTAAAATTTTGCTGGCGCAAAAGGCATTTTCCAACTATGATTTGTACCCGGTTTTAGCTCCCTACCTTGCGGGAACCGAGGCCAGCGGTCTGTTTGAATCCCGTCTCGGCGCCGAGGAAATGCCGGGTAAAGAATGCCACGTATTTTGTGCCGCTTACCGGGAAGAAGACTTCGAGGAGCTACTTCTATACGCCGACCATATCGTCTTTAACAGTCCGGCACAGTTGAAAAAGTTCGGCGTCCGGGCAAAGAATGCCGGCAAGGAAATCGGCCTCCGCATTAATCCGGAATGCTCCACCCAGGAGGGCAAGTCGGAGGCCAAGCGGT
>JAZUBD010000525.1:0-1363 GCA_045638305.1 Lachnospiraceae bacterium | reverse complement strand
CGGTTGTAATGTGTTTTCCGAACGGTAAGTGATATTGAGGGAAGGTTGAAAGGAGTTATCTATGAAGGTTACCATGTATACAGACGGAGCAGCAAGAGGAAACCCGGACGGACCGGGAGGGTACGGAACGGTGCTTTCCTGTGTGGTAGGTAGAGAAGAGCATATTAGGGAGTATTCGGGAGGGTATGTCCGTACCACGAACAACCGGATGGAGCTGATGGCGGCCATCGTCGGGTTTGAAAATTTGAAAAAGCCGTGCGAGGTGGACGTGTATTCCGATTCCCAGTACCTTGTAAAGGCCTTTAACGAGCATTGGCTGGAGGGGTGGATTAAGAAGGGCTGGAAGCGTGGTAAAAACGAGCCGGTAAAAAATGTGGATTTGTGGATGCGGCTTTTGGCGGCAATGAAGCCTCATACGGTGCAGTTTTTCTGGGTAAAGGGACATGCCGGACATCCGCAGAACGAGCGGTGTGACGTGTTGGCCACAACCGCTGCCGACGGGGATAATCTGATGGTGGATGAGGGGCTGGAAGAGGCATAAAGAGAACGAAGAATAAGAGTACCCTTTGGCAAAAGGGCTAGGAGGAACCATGGATAAGGCTACTTATGAAAAGTTAACGCCGATGATGCAGCATTACTTGGATACCAAGGATGCCTATGGCGATTGTATTTTGTTTTACAGACTGGGCGATTTTTATGAGATGTTTTTTGAGGATGCGGTAACCGTATCCAGAGAACTTGAGTTGACCCTGACGGGGAAAAGTTGTGGATTAGAGGAACGTGCACCCATGTGCGGTGTGCCGTTTCACGCGGCAGAGACATATCTCAATCGCTTGGTGGGAAAGGGGTACCGTGTAGCTATCTGTGAGCAGGTAGAGGACCCGAAGTTAGCCAAAGGTATGGTAAAGCGTGAAGTTGTCCGGGTGGTGACGCCGGGTACTAATACAAACCTTCAGAACCTGGACGAGGGCAAGAACAATTACCTCATGGGCATTTATTACAGTGGGGATTCCTTCGGGATTTCTGCGGTGGATGTGACCACCGGTGATTATTATGTGACGGAAGTGGACGAGGCAAGAAAGGCGGCGGACGAGCTGACGAAGTTTTCTCCGTCGGAGCTCATTTGTAATGCTTCCTTTGCCATGAGCGGCGTGGATTTGGAGGACTTTAAGAGCCGGTATCATATGGCGGTGGAGACCTTAGAGGAGCGGTTCTTTGACGGGGGCGCCTGTGAGCGGTCTTTAATGAATCACTTTAAGGTGGGGACCCTTGCGGGGCTTGGACTGACTGATTTTCCGTTAGGCGGTATTGCGGCCGGTGCGGTGATGCAGTACTTAAAAGAGACCCAGAAGACCTCCATGGA
>JAZUBD010000524.1:0-1693 GCA_045638305.1 Lachnospiraceae bacterium | reverse complement strand
AGTGATGGCGGGATTGGCTACCGTAAGGGTAGTGATAAATCTTTGGATGACGACCAGCTGGGTATCGATACAGTACGGCCTAAAGGATTCCGGGCTGTTCTTCCGTGATACGGGAGCGGCATGGGAAAGCTTTCGGTTAAAATTTGCAGCTATCTTTAGCGGGCGTTTTATAAAAAATGCGATTATGTACCCGATTAATGTTTTGGGTGTGAGTCTGATTTTGTTTGCGGTGCGCAGTATTCCGTTGATGCGTCCTTATATCTATGGGGAGAGGACTGTTGCCACAGATTGCCGGAGGGTTACAAGTAAAGAAAAAGCAGACGAAAGCCGGACAGAGGAAGTACAGTAAGAAAGGTAATCATCATGACCTACAACGAAGCATTGGACTATATCCACAGCCTATACTGGCGCGGAAAAAAGAGTGGGTTGGAAAAAACAAAGGAATTATTGGACTTATGCGGACATCCGGAGCGGGAACTTCGGTGTATTCATATTGCAGGCACCAACGGAAAAGGAAGTACGGCGGCAATGTTGGACTCCATTTTTCGATGTGCCGGTATGAAGACGGGCTTATATACGTCTCCTTACATTGTGCGGTACAACGAGCGTGTACAGGCAGGCGGGGAGCAGATTCCGGATGACACATTGGCAAGACTTACGGAGTATCTGGCAGGGGTGGTAGAGCAGATGGAAGTGCCACCCAGCGAGTTTGAATTCGGTACGGTACTGGCGTTTTTGTATTTCAAGGAGCAACAGTGTGACCTTGTAATTTTGGAAACAGGACTCGGCGGAAGCTTTGATTCCACTAACGTGGTGGAGCATCCGCTCCTTTGTATCATTACTGCCTTGGGATTGGATCATACGGCTCAGCTCGGTAACACCATGAGGGAGATTGCGGAGGCAAAGGCCGGTGTTATAAAGCCGGGAGTTCCGGTGGTGTTCTACGGAGAAAATAATGACGGTGAGGCGGTTGTGCAGGAGCGGTGCAAGGAATGTAATGCATCCCTTGCCATACCTGATTTCAGAAAACTTATTTCGGAGCGTGTGGGAACGGTGTTTGAATGCCAGACGCTTTCCTATGGACCATGGGAGCATGTGGAGCTTGCCCTACCGGGACTGTATCAGCAGAAAAATGCAGCGGTGGTACTGGAAGCGGTGGAACAGTTGCGTATGCAAGGTATCGTAATATCGGACGAGGCGGTACGGGAAGGACTTCGCACCGTACACTGGCAGGCACGTCTGGAGGTTTTACGTGAGGAACCGCTTTTGTTGGCGGACGGGTCTCATAATCCTCAGGGGATGCAGGCAACGGTGGAAAGCCTGAAGCATTACTTTCCGGACAGAAAGTTGAATTTTATTTTCGGAGCAATGGCGGATAAGGAATTGGATGTGATGATACCGATGTTTTTGCCTCTGGCAAAGAAGGTATATATTACGGCACCGTCCATGCCGAGAGCCATGAAGCCGGAAGAGTTGCTTGCGGTTTGTAAAGAGTATTGCAGTGAGAGTGAGGCTCCGGAGTTTGTGGTCTGTTCGCAGGTGGCAGAAGCAATTTCTCTTGTGGGACAGGAAGAAAAGGATGAAATTATTGTAGCAATCGGTTCCCTTTATTTGGTGGGTGAAATAAAACAGGCGTCGGAATAAACCGGCACCTGTTGTTTTTATTTTATAGGAAGTCGGGGGCCAAGCGGTC
>JAZUBD010000523.1:0-3804 GCA_045638305.1 Lachnospiraceae bacterium | reverse complement strand
TAAGTGCTGGCCGGCATTCCAGACTCAGTTCAAGTTCGTTCCGTGTTATGTTAACAGCCGTTTGACCGCTAAGGGTATTCCGGTATCTTGTGAAGTAGATATCTACGGTGCTCTTTCCGAGTTCATCGGTACTGTTGTATCCGAGGATGTTGTTACCTTACTTGATATCAACAACTCCGTTCCGGCTGACATGTACAAGGAAGCAATCGCGGCCCAGTTCCCCTACACCCAGAAGGATACCTTCATGGGCTTCCACTGTGGTAACACCGCTTCCAGTAAGCTTGCATTCTGCGAGATGAAGTATCAGAAGATCATGGCTAGAAACCTTCCGATCGAGTGCACCAACGGTACCCTCGAGGGCGATATCGCTCCGGGCAAGATTACGTTCTTCCGTCTTCAGTCCACTGCTGATGCACAGATTCGTGCATACATTGCAGAGGGTGAAGTTCTTGACGTTCGTACCAAGTCCTTCGGTGCTATCGGCGTATTCGCTATTCCGGAGATGGGACGTTTCTACCGTCACGTATTGATCGAGAGAAACTACCCGCACCACGGTGCAGTAGCATTCGGTCACTTCGGAAAGGCTCTCTTCGAGGTATTCAAGTATCTTGGTGTTGAGGAAGTTAAGTTCAACCAGCCGAAGGGTATGTTATATCCGACCGAGAATCCGTTCGCTTAATGCGCGAAGGCAAAACAGCATAATACAAGGCCGTCCCGAAAGGGGCGGCCTTTTGTTGTCATGTAGGCGGTGCTTCGCATCCTCGCCAAATTTACTTCTACTATTTTCTTCTTCCCATAATGCGAATCAATCGAAGGAAGATGTTGATAAAGTCCAGATACAACTGCATACCGGTGAACAATGCAATCCGGTTTACTTCGTTTTCTCCGCCTTCATACGCCATCTGCTTCATTCGGTACATATCAAATGCGGTAATTCCTACAAAGAGCAGTACCACTACATAATCCATCACCAAATCCAGCCCGTTGTTATGAAATACAAACGTGTTTAATCCGGTTACAAGCAGTACACCGATCAAGCCCATACTGCAAATAGACCCCATTGTACTCAGATCCTTTTTTGTAAAGTATCCGAATGCGGCCATGGCGCCGAAAATCACAGTGGTCAATAAAAAGGCTTCTTTTACGCTACCCAAATCATATGCCAGGAACACAATACTCATGGTAATGCCGTTGCTGATCGCATATAGGACATACATAATCCCGTCCAGCACCAGGTTACTCTTCTTAATTGCCCATCCGTTAATCAGTACAATCACAACCTCTGCCAGTAACAAAAAGGCAAAGGCTCCGCTTGATAACAGGTGATACAAAAACTCAGCACTTGAAAGTGTCAGGTAGGAAGCAATCGTCGTAATAATCAATCCCACAAATACTACCAGGAAAGACTTGGTTGCCACCCGGGAGGTCAAATCCTGCGCCTCTAAATCCATTACCGTTTCTGCCGTATAGCGGGACACATACGGGGTATCCTGCCAAGCTCCGTTGTCCTGATTCCGTTCCCAATTATCGTTCATCTTCCATCCTCCGTTTATACCTGGAATACACTTAATCTCTTATTGATTTCCGCCGCAATTGCCTTTAAGACTGCGGACTGCTTGGAAATGCCCTTTACGACATCATTCACAATCGTAATGGATGCCAGGGTCTCTTCCGTACCCGCCGCATTCTCTTCAGCGATTGCCGTCAGACTCTGTACGATATCGATTACATTGGTACGTGCCTCATCCATCTGCTCCGTCTGCTTCGTCACCTTATTTACCATCGCAAAGGAATCCTCGATACCACGGAGTACCTCCGTAAGCTTCACATTGGTTTCCTTCATATCGTTATCCTGAGTCTGCACGATATCACGCACATACTGCATGGTTTCTACCGCCTCAGACGAGTCTGCCAATAAAGATTCCGCAATCGCAGAAATCTGAAGCGCAGATGCATTACATTGCTCCGCAAGCTTCTGAATCTGTGCCGCAACCACCGCAAAACCACGTCCCTGCTCTCCCGCTCTTGCGGCCTCAATGGACGCATTCAATGCAAGAAGATTTGTTTCGTCTGCGATAGAGGTAATAATCGCCGTTGCCTCCTGAATCTTCTGTGCGGAAACATTGGTGGTATTGGTCTGCTCGTGGATTCTTCCGATAGACTGCATCACCTTCTGATTCGTACGATTCAGCTCCTCGAAAGTCGCAATTGCAGCCTGGCCTTCCGCCTGCATCTTCGTCGCATTCTCACTCAACGCCTCGGTATCCTGAAGATTGCCGCCGATCATATTGCCGATGGTAACTACATGCTCCGTCGCATTCTGGGTCTCCTCTGCCTGATTTCCGGCACCCTCTGCAATCTCACCCACCGCATTCTCAACCTGCATGATACTGTCTACGGTCTCTCGGGTCTGCGTCTTTAACTGATCTGCCAGATCATCCATTGTCTCACACTGCTTCTTGATTTCGGTAACGACACCTAACAGATCCTCTTTCAACTTCGTAATCGCACGACCGATATTTCCGATTTCATCCGGTCGCTTCATCATCTTCTCGGCAACCTCTACATTCAGATTGCCTTCAGAAAGTTCCTCCAGCGCTACAATACCCTTATTTAATGCACGTGTCATATTGCTAACAATGAGAGCACCTGCAACTCCGGCAAAAATAAGCACGCAGAAAATAATTGTTGAAATGTTATAGGAAATAATCTTTCCGCCATCGTCCACATGTTCTTGACCGATTCCCGTAAATACCATACCTACCGGAGTCGTACCTCCCGCATTATAAAGCGGCATATAGTACGCCAAATACGGTTTGCCGCCAAGCTCCAAATCTTCTATAAAAAGAGGCTCCCCGGACCGCAAAACGGTTGCTATCACCTCTTCATCCGCCTTCTCACCGATTAAACGCTTGCCTGCTTCATCCGTCAATGTTGTCACGTAACGGGTATCTCCGTAAAATACCGATACATCAACATCTGATTCGTTCTTAATGCGGTCTGCGAAATCAGCAGTCTTAGAAATATTAAACTCGCCCTTTACCAAATCCCCGGCTTCATTTAACCGAAAGTCACCCTCACCCACATATGATAGTGTATTACTTACCGAAACCGCCGTAGCACTAAGGGATGTATTCAGCTTGTCCTCAAGAACGTTTGAAACCGTCACCTTACTCAGCTGCATCACCGCTATCCCCAAAAGTACTACCGGAAATAGTATGATGCAAATTAACTTTCCACGCAACTTCATCTTAAATTTCATTCGTACACCTCCAAAATTCACAAAAAAGCAAAATTTGCCCCTATATGCATTTCATTATAACACATTGTCTCAAATTTTTCTACATCTTTTTCAAATATATATATTATATACAATATTTCAATATTCCACCATAGTACGAGAAAGAAAAAGAGACGTCCTTCGATCGCCTCCCTTTCTTAATCTTATTCTAGCTCAGATACAGAAACCTTTTATCTTGCCTTATCCGCCAGAAACGCCGGATTAATTGCGTAGAAGTTCTTGGAATCCAAATTATCCTGCACAATACGAAGCCCCTCGCCAAACCGCTGGAAGTGAACAATTTCACGTTCGCGAAGATACCGAATCGGGTCACACACATCATGGTCGTGTACCAAACGAAGGATGTTATCGTAGGTGGTGCGGGCCTTCTGCTCCGCGGCCATATCCTCGTGGAGATCAGTGATAGCGTCGCCCTTGCTCTGGAACACGGTGGCGGTGAAGGGTGTTCCGCCTGCCGCCTGAGGCCAGAGTCCGAGGGTGTGGTCCACAAAATAAGGTTCAAA
>JAZUBD010000522.1:0-4469 GCA_045638305.1 Lachnospiraceae bacterium | reverse complement strand
ATGGTTACAACACAGATGAAATCGTATCCTCCGACGTTATCGGTATGACATACGGTTCCCTGTTCGATGCTACTCAGACTATGGCAATCGCTATGGAAGATGGCAACACTCAGGTTCAGGTTGTTTCCTGGTACGACAACGAGAACAGCTACACATCTCAGATGGTTAAGACAATTAAGTACTTCGCTGAATTAGCTTAATTCTCAGTTTAATTAGACTCAATAAGGGTCCGGTCGATTTGGACCGGACCCTTTTTTCTTGAGATAAACAAAGTTTAAGAAAGGCAGGAATCTACACATGTTAAACAAGAAATCCGTAGATGATATCAACGTAAAAGGCTTACGCGTTTTAGTTAGATGCGACTTCAACGTGCCATTACAGGAAGGCAAGATTACAGACGACACACGTCTTGTTGCAGCTCTTCCTACTATCAAAAAGTTAATCAATGACGGCGGCAAGGTTATCCTTTGCTCCCACCTTGGTAAGCCAAAGGGCGAGCCAAAGCCAGAGCTTTCTTTAGCTCCTGTAGCAACAGCTTTAGAAGCATTACTTGGCCAGAAGGTTACTTTCGCAGCAGATGGAACTGTAGTTGGTGAAAACGCTAAGGCAGCTGTAGCAACTATGAACGACGGCGAAGTTGTTCTTCTTGAGAACACACGTTACCGTGCAGAAGAAACAAAGAATGGAGAAGCTTTCTCCAAGGAACTTGCTTCCCTTTGTGACGTATTTGTAAATGATGCTTTCGGTACCGCACACAGAGCACACTGCTCCAACGTTGGTGTTACTGAATATGTAGATACAGCAGTTGTTGGTTACTTAATGCAGAAGGAAATCGACTTCCTCGGCAATGCAGTAAACAACCCGGTTCGTCCGTTCGTTGCAATCCTTGGCGGTTCTAAGGTTTCCTCCAAGATTTCCGTTATCAACAACCTCCTGGATAAGGTTGATACCTTAATCATCGCTGGTGGGATGGCTTATACCTTCATGAAGGCTATGGGCGAAGAGGTTGGTAACTCCTTACTTGAGGCTGATTACCTTGACTACGCTAAGGAAATGATGGAAAAGGCTGAGAAGAACGGCGTTAAGTTATTAATCCCGATCGATACCGTTGTAGCTAAGGAATTCTCCAACGATGTTCCGTTCCGTACTGTAGGCCGCGGCGAGATCGCAGCAGACGAGGAAGGTCTTGATATCGGTGAGAAGACTCGTGAGCTTTACGCAAACGCTATCAAGGATGCAAAGACCGTTGTTTGGAACGGACCGATGGGCGTATTCGAAATGTCCAACTTTGCAAAGGGTACCATCGCTGTAGCTGAGGCTCTTGCAAACATCGATGCTACCACCATTATCGGTGGCGGTGATTCCGCAGCAGCTGTTAACCAGCTTGGTTTCGGTGACAAGATGTCCCACATCTCCACCGGTGGCGGCGCTTCCTTAGAGTTCCTTGAGGGTAAGGAGCTTCCGGGCGTTGCAGCAGCAAACGATAAGTAAGTCATAAAAAGATAATTATGCCGGATGCGGGTGCGTTCATTCGCATCCGGCGATTTTGTATATAAGGAAGGACAGAATTATGCGTAAGAAGATTATTGCAGGAAACTGGAAAATGAATAAGACTCCGAGTGAGACTGTGAAGTTAATCGAGGAGTTAAAGCCGCTCGTAAAGAACGACGAAGTTGACGTTGTATTCTGCGTACCGGCAATCTCTTTGATTCCGGCTCTTGAGGCTGCAAAGGGAACCAACATTGCAATCGGTGCAGAAAACATGTATTTTCAGGAGTCCGGTGCTTACACCGGTGAAATCGCTCCGAACATGCTGACCGATATTGGCGTTAAGTATGTTATCATCGGACATTCCGAGAGACGTGAGTACTTTGCTGAGACCGACGAGACCGTAAACAAGAAGGTTCTTAAGGCTTTCGAGCACGGTATCACCCCGATTATCTGCTGTGGTGAGTCCCTCACTCAGAGAGAGCAGGGCATCACCATCGATTGGATTCGTATGCAGATTAAGATTGCGTTCTTAAACGTAACCGCAGAGCAGGCTAAGACCGCTGTTATCGCTTACGAGCCGATTTGGGCGATCGGTACCGGTAAGGTTGCTACCACCGAGCAGGCTGAGGAAGTATGTGCAGCAATTCGTGCTTGCATCGCTGAGATTTACGATGCGGCTACCGCTGACGCTATCCGTATCCAGTACGGCGGCAGCGTATCCGCTGATAGTGCTCCGGAGTTGTTTGCACAGGCAAACATCGACGGTGGTTTGGTTGGCGGCGCAAGCTTAAAGCCGGACTTCGGTAAGATCGTAAACTATAAGTAAGATAAATCGCTATGCAAAAGGAGGGACGTTTGTCTCTCCTTTTGTTTTATGGAGTATAATACGTAGAGGCTTTCGTGTAAGAACCTTTTCTCGTACTACGGATATAAGTCTTTCTAATTACTTCGGGAGAGTGTGGATAAAAGTGACACAACCGCCCTGATGCGGCATCCATGCCTTATGGCGGGCTCGTCCGGACTTCCTGTCCGGACGTTGCTGACAGATGAACGAAGTAATAAGAAAGTCTAATATCCTGCGTAAAGTTCAAAGATTCTTACACGAAAGCCTCTACGCAATTTCTGTTTTCTATAAACAAAAGAAGAGACAAACTGTTTCCTTGGAAGGGGCGATTTATCTGTAAGGATAAGAAGAGATTTACGACTCAAAATGAAGTCACGAAGATATAAAAAACACTACTCGCTTCCTGGTTGAGTTTTCTAACGTACGCAGTTATTGAAAGTACGTAAAAAATGAGGTATGATTCAACTATCAGCTGATACAACAATTTTGGAGGGATTATAATTATGGATATGAATTTAGGAAGTGTGATCAAAAGATTGCGTACCGAGCAGGGAGTGACTCAGGATGCGTTGGCGGAGTATTTGGGGATTTCTTACCAGGCGGTGAGCAAGTGGGAAACGGGGACGACCCTGCCGGATATTACATTGTTGCCGAAACTGGCAGTTTTCTTCGGAGTCAGAATCGACGAACTGTTTTCCGTGGGGCATGAGGATGAGCTGGAGCGGATTGATGTTATGTTACAGAAAGAGGCTATGACGGATCAGAATTATGCGTACGCAAAGCGTATCTTAGACGGTATTATGCGGGAAAATCCGAAGGATGTGGATGCTATGAAACGGTACGCAAAGGTGTATCTGGCAAAGACCAATACGGATTTGATTACGGCGGGAAGGATGCTTGAGAAGGCCATGGAGCTCAGTCCGTTGGATGAGGAGATATATTTTCTGTATCGTAGTGTTCGCGGCGGTGGTGAATATAAGCAGCACAACGACAATGACTGGTTCATTCGTGTATGTGAGCCTTATGCGAGAAAATATCCGCAAAACATTGGGCTGTATCGTGTGTTAATCGAGGCAATGATCAGTAAGAAGTATTTTGACAGAGCGGAAGAGTTGCTTGGTGCGGTAAAGTTTGCCGGTGAAAACAAGTGTATGAAGGAAGTGCTGCTTGGAGACATCGCTCTTGCAAAGGGGGACGAGATAAAGGCAAAAGAAATCTGGAATACTGTTCCGAAGGAAGATTGGCTGGGACAGTATGAGGTTGGGGAGCGCTTTAATCGTCTCAATGACTACGAAAAAGCCATCGCGTGTTTCAACAATGCTTATGAAGCACAGACTGCGCCGCGCAAGATGGATATGATGTATTCTCTGGCATTCCTCTACAAAAAGCTGGGACGTTTTGCGGAAGCCAAGAAGGAATGGGAGCTTATTATCGAAGGTCTTATTGCCGATTACGGCGTTACGGAAGAGGATAATGATATTACGTGGGCAAAGGATGAGATTGCGCAGTTGGAGAGATTATTGGGTGAAAAATAGAAGAAAAGTAGGAGAGAAGGAACCATGGAGAAGACTCTGTGGTTCCTTTTCTTTTACACTTTTTTTCTTGCTTTTCCATGCTATAAGAAATATAATAAAATTATGTTTTATACTATAACACGAGATAAGAAGGGAGACCCATTATGAGGGATGAAGTAAGAAGACGTTGTGAATTGTTGATTCAAAACAGGGATACGCTGCAGGAGGCGTTTAAGTGGGGAAACAGTTTGCTTAATTTGTCCGCGGCATATATGATTACGTCGAAAGAGAAGAGTGCGGATGTGGCGACATTGAAGCAATGTAAGGACTTGATTAAGGAGAAAACAAGTACCTTTTCCAATTTCAAGGGCAATGCCAATTGTGCCATAACGGCAATGCTGGCGGTGAGTCCGGATGCAGAACTCTTGCTTGCGGACGGAATGCGGGTTCATGAGATGATGAAGGGAAAGCATAGAGACTCCGCATATCTTCCGATGGCAGCTATGTCCATTGCGCGTCTGGTGTCCTTGGAGAGACAGGAAGAGGTTGTTACGAAAACAAAGGAAATTTATGACAGGATAAAGAAGGAGCATCCGTTTTTGACCTCTGCGGAAGATAGT
>JAZUBD010000521.1:0-6131 GCA_045638305.1 Lachnospiraceae bacterium | reverse complement strand
AATAGAAAATCACCTCCGTGGGATACTATCAAAAAAATCCAACGGAGGTATTTTTATGTTTAAACATGAAAAGCAATTATTTCACCCGGTAGAAATCGAGAAGCCGAACCCTCTGTACGCCGCACTCTTACAGGAACAACTGGGTGGCGGAAACGGTGAATTAAAAGCTGCCATGCAGTATATGTCCCAAAGTTTCCGCATCAAAGACCCGGAAATCAAGGACTTATTCATGGATATTGCCGCAGAAGAACTCAGCCATATGGAAATGGTAGCGCAGACCATCAACCTCTTAAACGGTCACGAGTTGGATGCCGCAAGTGTTCCGGCAGGTGAAATCCAGACTCACGTCCTTTTAGGTTTAAATCCGGGGCTCATTAATGCTTCCGGTTACTCCTGGACCGGGGACTATGTAACCGTTACCGGCGACCTTTGCGCCGATCTGTTATCCAATATTGCTTCCGAACAGCGTGCTAAGGTAGTTTACGAATACCTTTACCGCCAGATTCACGACAAGAAAGTCCGTGACACCATCGACTTTTTGTTAAACCGTGAGGAAGCTCACAATGCCATGTTCAGAGAAGCCTTTAACAAAGTCCAGAACACCGGTTCCAACCGAGATTTCGGTACCACAAAGGCCGCAAAAATGTACTTCAGTATGTCCGAACCATCTCCGACAGACAGCCGTTTTCCGGAGGCTGAGGTAAGTCCGGTGTCCTTTAAAGAAAACAAATAATCCGGTATCGTTGCATAACCGACCAAACAGAAAAGAAATGCCCGGGCATCCTTCACAGAGTGCACGGGCATTTCATTATTCTACTGTTTCTTCCTCGGACAAAAACTGTCAAAAATGATTCCGTCAAATTCCTTTTCCGCCCGATACAATTCTTCTTCACTTCGTATAGTCCATCCGAAGCTCATTGTTCGATACAATCGTTTGCAGACCCGATAAGACCACAACCCGGTCATCGTATGCCGAAAGGAAATAAAATCCGGATAAGTAACTATATTACACATTAAATTAGTTCTTACCAACTTCTGAAAAAAAGAACACGTCACCGTATCTCTCCGATAGTCGGTAGACAATTGCCCCCTCAGTACCTGTGGTCTGTATTTCCGGAACCATACCGGTACAAGCGGATGAAAGGATTGTACCGCATAAACACCAATGTACCGGTCCAGCACCTCTGCTGTTTTCTCTGCCGTTCTTTTGTAGGCCTTCTCTGCCTTGATTTCCACCAACACCGGCGTCTTACCGGCAATATCCTTTAACACCGCCTCAAAGGTAGGAATATGCTTTTGGGTACTTCCTAAGGAATAGGCACAAAGCTCTTCATAGGTACAGTCTGATACCTTTTTCTCCACACCGCACATACGAAGCAGTGATTCATCATGAAACACTACCGGTACCTCATCCTTTGTCAACCGCACATCCAGCTCCACTGCATATCCTTTTCTCACCGCTTCCAAAAAGGCTGACCGGGAGTTTTCCGGAACACTTTCCCTATCAAACAGGCCTCTATGAGCTATGTAAACCTCCGTAAAAGGCTTTAGCTCCTCCTTACGAGAAGTGTTGGTACGCAAACACAGCACATATATACTCAGAATAAGACAAACGACTAAAACAGCAATCACTACAGGCACTTTTATCCCTCCGTCACCGACTCGATTTTCGCTTCAAAGTTTTCATCCACGGTAATCACATACACAATCCGACGAAGCGGCGCCTTACTCTCCCACATTCTTGCGTACTCGAAGGTCACTTTTGTAGTACCGATATCTCTGACTTCAAAGGTATAACGCTGGGTAATCGGCGCACCCGGAAGCTGTCTGTCGCCGTCTGCGGTAATATCCTCCACTCGGGAAAGAGATACCGCTCCTCCTTCTATTGTGGTGGACCAGGTATATCCGGTACTCGGATTCGCCTCCACTTCAATCACAATCGGGTCCGGATTTTTCTCATGTATTTTTTCCAACAACGCCTGACGCTCCTCCACTTCCTTTACCATACCGACTCTGCCGGTCTGCTCCCAGGTTTCCATATCGTAAGACTTGATCTCATACGCCGGGTTAATCATATAGAACGTATCTCCGATATACGCGCCACGACAATCAACCGTAAATAATTCATACTTAAACTCGTATAAATCCGCATCGTAGCCCATGGCATAACCCTCGGAAAACATCGGGTAAAAACCTTCCTTCTCGTCATAGCCGTATACCACATATACGTTATATTCGCCTGTATCCTGATAACCTCTTACCGGAAAGCCGATCATGCCCTTCTCTACATCAATGAGTGCAGCCTTATGATCTGCCTCTACACCTGTATAGGTAAAATCCGCAAGAATGTGCTTATGCACTTCCTTTACATTGACCGGATCCGACACATCAAACATAGATATCTTTACCCCTTGGGTCCAGCCTGTGGTCTCATCCGCATCATAACCGATTCCGAGAAGCAGTCCCTCTCCGTACGGATGCAAGTAGGAGGAAAATCCCGGAATCTTTAACTCGCCCAATACTTTCGGATTGGCCGGGTCACTCAAATCCACCGAGAACAACGGGTCTGTCTGACGGAAGGTCACAAAGTAGCCTATCTTTCCCATCAATCTTGCGGACTTAATATGCTCATCCGGTGCAAGGTTTTCGATGCAACCGGTCAACTCCAACTTCTCATTATAAATATATAAGGAGTTATAGCGCTTACTCTCCGTAATAAGGATAGTCTCGTACGGCTCGATTGCGTCCGTCTCATCAATGACACCGTCTCCGTTCATATCCCTAAGCTTCACATCTTTTTCCTTATACACATACTCATTTACCGTAGTTACCACGCGCAAATGTCCGTCATATTCATCCATAGAGAACTGATTATCCAACGTTCCCTTTACGGTTACCTGACCTGCCGGAGTAATGACACCGTCCTGATACGCAAAACGGTACACCTCAGTCCGGTCATAGGGAATTTCGCTGTTCTGCCAACGACTGCCGGCCACATAAATGTAGTTGTTGCTGACATAGCACTCATCCCCGTCCGCCAGTAAAGATTTCACATCAAAATACTGTTCCGGATTCTCCGGGGACATGGAGGTCACTACCAAAAACTCCTCGGATAACGGCTCTTCGCTGATATAAATGCAATCCGGCGCCACCGGTTCTCCGGCTACCGTCGGAATATAGTCCTTATAGATGTCACCGGCCGATTCGTTCTTTTCCCTGACTCCGTCCGACGGCTTAAACCAACCGTAAAAATTGCCGTAGGAGGAAATCACATACACCTTACCGTCCGAGAGGCGGGAGGTAATCATACGTCCGTCCTGCTCCAAGGAAGAAAGCAACTTCGGCGCAGACTTATCGGTAATATCATAGGTAAACACCTTCGTCACTGCACACTCTCTGATGTACGGAATGTATACCTCCTTATTTTCGGAGTACTCCGACTTTTCTTCGGTGCGGAATCCGCTGACCAAAAGCACCAGACGGTTTCCAAGCAAATACATCTCTCTGCCGGTTTCGTTCCCATCAAACTCCTCGGACACCGGAACCGTCGCTGTAAGCTCCATCTCACTGTCCTTAGCACTGACAATATAGATGGAATTCCGGTTCATATCAAACACATAGAAGTACTGTCCGTCGGTTTTAATAATGTCCGCTTCATCGATTCCTTCCACTTGTACATTGGTTCCCGAAAACTCCGGCTCCCCTTTTAAGTCGCCGCCGGTGGTGATTCCTCCCATCCCGTTTTCAGCGGAATCTACCGTCGGAGCAAACTCCTCCGGCACCGCCATATCTTCCTCTACCCAGAGCATTCCGTCAGTATATGCCAATCCGCCCCGGTAACCTTCGGACTCCTGTAACTTATGTAGCGCTTCGTACACAGCCTCATAAGAACCGGCCGGCTTCAGCATTACGGAAGCACCGTTTTCCCCGCCTTCCGGCACCTGCGTTACCGAAACCGGAGCCTTTGTAGCCTCCGGGTTTTCTTTGTTCTTTTCCGTCCGCGGTGTCGGTGTCGGAAGCAAAACACGGTCACTTCCTCCACTACAACCTACGAACAAGCCGGTAAGCAATGCTGCTGTCACGGCAGCCGCAAAGCACCGTCTTACTTTGTTTGATAATAATCTCATAAAACCGCCCCTTTCATAAGTTCTGCAAAATACCTTCTGTTTATTAGACGAACCGTTTTCCTCTCCGGTTCCATTTTTTTCTATAATTCATTGGCGGGAGGCAGACATACATGGTCCTTACATACATAGTACGTAGTTTTCTCATTCATAAGAGGATACTTCATACCATCGGACACAACCGTTACATTTGCAAGAAACGGAAGACGCCCCCTCAACAATCCCCGCTCTTTTTCTTTCTTTAACACCACAGTAATATGCTCCGGGGGGGTCTCGTATAACTGCTTTGCAAGCAAATACATACTGTGTCCCGCCGGATACTCCGCCGCCTGACAATCCATGAACTCCGCCTGTCTTTTTACAAGCGTATCATATTCCGTATTCTCCGTCAACTGATACAAACTTACCAGATTATACATCATCACGGAATTACCACTTGGAACCGCACCGTCGTAAGTTTCCTTCGGATTCATAAAAAGCTCGGTACTCTCTCTTTCGCACAAGAAGAAACCGCCCTTTTCCTTATCCGCAAACCGTCTCTCTGCTTCCTTACAAAACCGTTCCGCCATCTCCAAATAACCGGTTTCAAAGGTAGCGCGATATAATTCCGACAACGCGGCAATATAGAAGGCATAATCATCCAAGAACCCTTGTTCCGAACATTTTCCCTTCCGATAGCTTGCAAAAAGCCTGTTTCCTTCCGTCATATTCTCTTCGATAAAACGTTGTGCTTCCCTTGCCGCCCGTAAGTACAGTTCCCGGCCCGAAACTCTGTACAGCATGGCAAATGCAACAATCATCAGTGCATTCCAGGAAAGCAGTACCTTATCGTCCAGATGAAGTCTTGTCCGACTGCTGCGATAGGCATACAAATTTTTTATCTCCTCCCCGAATTCTGCCGTAACCGCATCACTTTCCCGGCTGTTCTTTAGCAGATTCGGTATATTGACTCCCTCAAAATTTCCTCCTTCGGTAATATCAAAGGCGACCGCAAAACGTTGTCCCGCCTCTTTTCCCAAAATCGCATACACCTCCTGTAACGTAAAGGTATAATAGCGTCCCTCCACTCCTTCACTGTCCGCATCCTGCGCACAGTAAAAGGCGCCTTCCGGCGAAACCATTTCCCGCAGCACATAGTCTGCCGTCTTTTCCGCCGCTTCAAAGTATTGTTCCTTCTTTGTCGCACGATACAATGTCGTATATGCCATCATTAACAATGCATTATCATACAGCATCTTTTCAAAATGAGGAGCCAGAAAGCGCTCATCCGTGGAATATCGTGAAAAACCATAGCCAATCTGGTCAAATATCCCTCCCTTTCTCATTTGCAATAACGTTTTTTCTACCATATACCGTACCTCTGCATCCTGCTTCCGTACACTGTACAAAATCAGAAACAAAAGATTATGAGGGGTAGGAAATTTCGGTGCCCCACCGAATCCACCGTGCTCCGGATCAAAGCTTTGCTTGAACATCCGAACCGCAACCTCAGTCAAATCTTTCTCCTCGTATCGTCTCCCCGCCGTCTCTTTTTCCTTCAGATGAGCAATCATATCCTCTGCGTAATCCAACAAACGACTACGATTATCCTTCCATTGGTTTACAATTGCCGTCAGCAAATCGGAAAAGCCCTGCATTCCGTACCGGGACTGTACCGGAAAATAGGTTCCTGCGAAAAACGGTTTCTTATCCCATGTCATAAAAATCGTCATAGGCCAGCCACCGCTTCCTGTAAAAGCTTGACAAACCGACATATACACACTGTCAATATCCGGTCGTTCTTCCCGGTCCACTTTCACGGAGACAAAATACCGGTTCAAAATTTCCGCCGTATTCTCATCCTCAAAGCTTTCATGGGCCATTACATGACACCAATGACAGGTACTGTAACCGATACTTAAGAAAATCGGCTTATCCTCCTTTCTTGCCTTTTGAAAAGCTTCTTCTCCCCACGGATACCAATGTACCGGGTTTTCCGCATGCTGTAACAGATACGGACTTGTTTCG
>JAZUBD010000520.1:0-7277 GCA_045638305.1 Lachnospiraceae bacterium | reverse complement strand
GGTATTCCAACCTTTGAACCGTCCTTCCATCTGCCGGCTATCTGGATTACGGAGGGACAGCGGGAACGTGCGGAAAGTATGGGTTATACGGTAGTAGACCCACCTTCCATTATTGCAACCCATCTTACTGAGATAATCAGGGGACATATTTCAGAACTGCTTACAAGACAGGATGTACAGAATCTTGTGAATAACTTAAAAGAGGCCAATCCTGCCCTTGTGGATGAACTGGTACCGAAACTTTTGGGACTGGGAGATATTCAGAAGGTTTTGCAGAATCTGTTAAAGGAAGGGGTTTCCATCAGAGACCTTCTTACCATTTTTGAAACACTAGCAGATTATGCGGCCAGCACAAGAGATACGGATATTTTAACGGAGTATGTAAGACAGGGATTAAAGCGTGCTATTTCCAGCCGGTTTTTCCCTCCAAACGAGACCACCAGTGTGGTTACGCTGGACCCTAAGCTGGAGCAGGCCATTATGGGTGCCGTAAAGCAGACAGAGCAGGGGGCTTACATCACGCTGGACCCGGAGAAGACGCAGCGTTTGATGCAGTCGGTAAAGGTAGAAGCGGAGAAGTTGGAGAATCTCGGAAAGAACCCGATTATCGTGACTTCGCCGATTGTGCGTATGTATTTTAAACGTTTAACGAAGGATTATTATCCGGATTTGATTGTCATTTCTTACAATGAAATCGAATCCAATGTGGAATTACAATCAGTTGGGATGGTGACGGCATAGTATGAACATCAAAACATTCAAAGGAAAAACAGAAGAAGAAGCAATGGAGCTCGCAAAGAAAGAAATGGGCGAGCATGCGGTAAAGATGGCGGCCCGTAAGGTAGAACCGAAGGGGTTTTTTAAGAAACTGTTTTCCCAGCCGGTCTGGGAGGTGACAGCGGCGGTGGACGAGCCGGATGTGTACGAACGTACGGCACCTCGCAAGCCGGTGCAGGATAATCCGGCGGTACATTATACGCCGACGACCAATAAGTCCCAGGAACTTTTATTCGATGACAATAAGTCCGAGAAGGGGGCCAATGCCATTGAGCAGAAGCTGGATAATTTAAAAAAGCTGTTCGAGGAGCAAATCCGCGAGCAGGGACAGGGGAAAAGCATCGAGGAGACAAAGGAAAAGGCGGAGACTTCCGCAAATGAGCTTCCGGATAAGAATATTGCGTTTTTGCGTCTGATTTTCCGGCAGCTTCTGGATAATGAGGTAGAGGAGCAGTATGCTAACCAGATCATTACGGAGATTGAGGCATCCCTAAAGAAAGAGACGGATGTCAGCAAGATTCTGGCAAATATCTACCAGAAAATTGTATTAAAGCTGGGTCAGACCAAGACGCTTGAGGTGGTAAACGGAAAGACCAAGTATATTTTCTTTATCGGTCCGACCGGTGTGGGTAAGACTACCACCATTGCTAAGCTGGCGTACAGTCTGATGGAGCAGAAGAAGGCCAAGGTGGCTCTTTTGGCTGCGGATACCTATCGTATTGCGGCAGTGGACCAGCTGCGTACCTATGCGGAGATTATGAATATTCCGTTGTATGTGATTTACAGTGAAACAGAGCTTGCGGAGTATAAGGAGGAGCTTGGTAAGTACGACGTGATTCTTGTGGATACGGCAGGACGTTCCCATCGGAACAAGGAGCAGAGAGATGATATCGAGCGTTTGATTCATTCCGTGCCTGCAGCAGCGAGAGAGACCTATCTTGTACTCAGTGCAACGACGAAGTACCGCGATTTAGTAAAGATTACGGAGGCATATTCCGAAATTGCGGAATATCGTTTGATTTTCACGAAATTAGATGAAACCGGAACAATCGGAAATATCTTTAATATTAAAATGTTAACGGGGGCACCGCTGTCTTACGCAACCAACGGTCAGAATGTACCGGATGATATCAGTCGGATGGATCCGCAGAATATCGCGAGACAGCTTTTGGGAGGTGGAAACTGATGGATCAGGCAGAACAGCTCAGAAAACTTGTAAAGAATCAGGAACGGCAGCAGACGGCCGCAAGGGTAATTACGGTTACCAGCGGGAAAGGCGGCGTAGGAAAGACCAGTATTGCGGTAAATCTCGCCATTCAGATGCAGCGTCTCGGAAAGAGAGTCATTATTCTGGATGCGGACTTCGGACTGGCCAATATTGAGGTAATGTTAGGCATCCGCCCGCAGTATAACTTGGCGGATTTGATGTTCCGCGGGAAGAGTTTATCCGAAATTATTACCAAAGGGCCGGAGGGCATTGGCTTTATTTCCGGCGGTTCCGGTATTCAGGAACTGGCACGGATGACGAAGGAACAGGTCATGTATTTGACCCAGAAGCTGGTGGAACTGGATTCCATGGCTGATGTGATTCTTGTGGACACAGGCGCAGGAATTGCGGATAATGTACTGGAGTTTGTAACGGCCAGCTCCGAAGTAGTGTTGGTGGCAACTTCGGAACCGACCTCCATTACGGATGCGTATGCACTTTTGAAAGCTTTGAACCGGAGAGCGGGATTCTCCAGAGAACATACCAGTATTAAAATGATTTCCAACCGGGTGGGCAGTGAAGCGGAAGGAAAGAGCTTATACGAAAAAATGAGTGTTGTGGTGGACAAGTTTTTAAATATTCAGCCGGAATTTCTCGGTATCATTCCGCAGGATGACATGATTTCCAAAGCGGTCATGGTACAGAAGCCGATAACGATGGCATATCCGAATGCTCCGGCGGCCAAGGCAATGCAACTCATTGCGGCTAAATTATGTGACAGTCCGCAACAGGAGTCGAAAAAAGGAATTACCGGCTTGTTTTCCGATATGATTCGTACAAGGTTCCGGAAAGCACGCAGTAAGAAAGAGGGAGAACAGTAATACATGAGTCATCTGATTGAGACGGGAACGAAATTGGAATTAAAGAAAATCAGACATGTTGATACCATGGGTGACACAAGCTACGTCAGCCGTTTTTTGTATCAGAAATCTGGGGATGAGGCTGTCATTGAAATGCCGGTAAAGGGCGGTTCCCTTGTGGCGTTAGAGCCGGAGGAGCTGTTTCAGGTATGCTTTTATACAAGCAAAGGTTTGTATCAGTGTCAGTGTCAGGTGGTTTCCCGTCATTACGAGGATTCTCTTCCGGTTGCGGTTATTAAGTTCCGTTCCGAGTTTGAAAAGCTGCAACGCAGACAGTACTACCGAATGGAATGTTTGCTTCAGATGGAGTTTAAAACTCTGACGGAAGAGGAATATGATGAACTGTTGTTTTTAAAGACGATTCCGAAGCAAGAACGCGAGGAAATGAAATCGGAAGCAGAAGACGGGAAGGGGGAAGCGGAACGTTTTTACAGCGGTGTCTCCTTGGATATCAGCGGAGGCGGTGTACGCTTTAATTCCGGACATGCGGCGAATGCCGGCGATATTATCGCAATGCGGATTGCGTTTGTGTCCGAGGAGGCCAGAAAACTGCAGCTTTTGTTTGCGAAGGTGCTTACGGTAACCCCGGTACAGAACCGTTCGGGAATGTTCGAGCACAGGGTGGAGTTTGTTTCAATTTCTAATATGGAGAGAGAATGTATTATCCGGTATATCTTTTTGGAAGAGCGGAAAAGAAGAAAGAGAGAGGCCGGATTGGAATAGAGGAGAAGCACTATGAATAAGAAAAATATTTTAATTATTGATGACTCTGCACTTATGAGAAGGGTGCTATCTGATATAATTAATTCAGATGAAAGATTCATGGTTTGCGACGTTGCAAGCAATGGTCTGGAAGCATATGATAAGATCACGTTACATCCGAAATTATACGATGTGGTTCTTCTGGATATTAATATGCCGAAGATGAACGGTATCGAGTTTATGGAGGAAATTAACCGTTTGAAATTAAAGCTTACGGTTATCGTGGTCAGTACGATTGCCATAGAGGGTGCAGCAGAAACGATTCGTTTGCTGGAACTCGGAGCTTTTGATTTCGTAACGAAACCGAACAGTTTCTCGGAAGCAAAAGAAAACACCTTCCAGGAAAGAGTATTGACATGTCTTGCATGTGCAGCCGGGTTTGAACGCATGGAGTTCCGACACAGAACCGTACCGGAAGCCCCGAAGTTACCGAAGCCTGTGGGAAAAGAAACAACGCCTGTGATTTCCGCAAAGGAGACGGTAACCAGAAAACCGCATAAAGCGGTGGGCAGAGAGGCACGTAAGCTGGTTGCACTGGCATGCTCCACCGGCGGACCAAAGGCGCTGCAACAGGTGGTTCCGCTTTTGCCGGAGAATATGGATGCTCCGATGGTTATCGTACAGCATATGCCGGCGGGATTTACGGAGACTTTGGCTAATCGTCTGAACGAGTTGAGTAAGGTGACGGTAAAGGAGGCAGCTGACGGCGACGTGTTACGGAAGGGTTTCGTTTATGTCGCGAAAGGGGGCTCCCAGCTCAGAGTGAAGAAGAAGGGCAGTGACTATGTCCTGGCGGTTACGGATGAGCCGGCCAGAAATGCGTTAAGACCGTGTGCGGACATCATGTATGAATCTTTGTTGGAATCTGACTACGATGACATTACCTGTGTGGTACTGACCGGTATGGGCAGGGACGGCACCGTAGGAATTAAGCAACTCAATGACAAGCGCAATATTTATGTAATCGGTCAGGAGGCTTCTACCTGTACGGTATACGGAATGCCGCGAGCTCTTTGCGAAGCGGGACTTGCGGATGTGATGGTACCTCTGGAGGAAGTGGCTGATACGATTATCAAAAACGTAGGAGTGCGATAATTATGGATGTAAGTCAGTATCTGGAAATATTTATTGATGAAACAAGAGAGCATTTACAAAGCTTAAACGAGCAGATTCTTGTATTGGAACGTGAACCGGAAAATGTAGACACCATTAATGAGATTTTCCGTGCCGCACATTCCTTAAAGGGTATGGCCGGCACCATGGGATATAAGAGAATGCAGCGTCTCACCCATGATATGGAAAATGTATTCTCCGAAATTCGTAACGGAAAGATGAAAGCATCCCCGAAGCTGGTGGACGTTTTGTTTAAGGGATTGGATGCGTTGGAGCAGTATCTGGACGTAATCGTAAATTCCGGTGACGAAGGAACGGAAGATAACGAAGATATTATTAACGCTTTGAACGAAATTCTGCAGGAAGGCCTCGGCGGAGGCGCAGCGGAACCGGCACCGGCTCCTGCGGCACCGGCAGCACCGGCGGCAGCAGCAACCGCAACCGCGGCAGCAGGTGAAAACGGTGTGAAGCCGTACACCCTTGCGGAACATGAAAAGAGTGCCATTTCAAAGGCGTTGTCCGAAAAAATGAACGCCTATGCGATGACCGTATATATTCAGGAGTCCTGTATTTTAAAGGCTGCCCGTGCTTTCCTTGTATTTAAAGCACTGGAAGATCTCGGAACGGTGATTCATTCCGAACCGTCGGTACAGGATATTGAGGATGAGCATTTTGACTTTGATTTTACCGTTGTGTTGTTAACGGATAAGGATGCGGAGACTGCCAAGAAGAAGGTAGAGAATGTATCCGAAATTAAGATGGCTTGTGTAGAGGCGATTAAGCCGGAGGACGTAGCACAGGCTGTTGCAGAAGAAAAGAAGGAAACCGTAGAGGCAGTTGCCGCGGTTCAGAAAGAAGCTCCGGCGCAGGCAAACAATACCGCTGCGGCACCGCAGAAGACTTCGGGAAAGCCGGTAGTGAACCGTTCCGTTCGTGTCGATATCGACAAGCTGGATGATTTGATGAATCTTGTCAGTGAGCTCATTATCGCAAAGAACGGTCTTGTATCGATTAATACGGCAGAGGTGACCGGCCTTCGGGAAAGCGGTTTTAATGAGCAGATTGAGTATTTGGAGCGTATTACCACCAATCTTCACCAGTCGGTTATGAAGACCCGAATGGTGCCGATTGAGAATGTTGTAAGCCGTTTCCCGCGTATGATTCGCGATATCAGTAAGAAGTTAAACAAGAAGATGGAACTCTATATGTCCGGTGAAGAGACCGAACTTGACCGTACCGTAATCGATGAAATCGGTGACCCGTTGATGCACATGTTACGAAATGCGGCTGACCATGGACTGGAATCCAATGAGGAGCGTATCAAGGCAGGAAAGCCGGAGGTCGGTTCTATTTTCTTAAATGCATATCAGGACGGTAACAATGTAGTTATCGAGGTAAGAGATGACGGTAAGGGCGTAGACGTAGAAAAGGTAAAGAAAAAGGCTGTGGAAAAGGGTGCCATTACGGCAGAACAGGCAGCTACCATGTCGGATAAAGAAGCGGTTGATTTATTATTCCGTCCGAGCTTTTCCACCGCAGAGCAGGTTTCCGACCTTTCCGGAAGAGGCGTGGGACTGGACGTTGTTAAGTCTAAGATTGAAGCGCTCGGCGGAGATGTGGAAGCAAAGACGGTTCTCGGAGAAGGAACGACCTTTATTGTTCGCTTACCGCTGACCCTTGCGATTATTCAGGCGCTTATGGTGGAAATCGGACAAGAGAAGTACGCAATTCCGTTAGGCAGCATTCAGACCATTGAGGATGTTATGCCGGAGGATATTAAGTATGTACAGACGAAGGAAGTTATTCATCTGCGCGGCAATGTAATTCCGCTCATTCGTTTGCGTAAGGTACTTGATATTCCGGAGGATGATTTTGCTTCGGATAGTCTGACGGTAGTAATCGTTGCCAAGGGCGACCGTCTTGCAGGTCTTGTAATTGATAACTTAATCGGCCAGCAGGAAATCGTTATTAAGTCCATTGGTAAGTACATCAGTAACAACAAGATGATTGGTGGCGCAACAATCCTTGGTGATGGTGAAGTCGCATTGATTCTTGATGCGAATGCAATAGTCTAGGAGGTGCCGATATGACAGAGACAGTTTCAAGTAAAGAAGCAAAGCAATATATTGTAGTGAAGCTTGGAAACGAACAATACGGCATTGATATCCAGTACGTGGATAATATTGTCCGGATGCAGAAGATTACCCGTGTGCCGAAGGCGCAGGATTATTTTAACGGCGTAATCAACCTGCGCGGTGAGATTGTTCCGGTAATGAGCCTTCGTGTTAAATTCGAATTGGAGAAGGATGAGTACACGAACAAGACCCGTATTCTCATTCTCAAGTTCGAACAGCAGGCTGCCGTCGGTGTTATCGTAGACGAGGTCAGAGAGGTGGTTACGCTGGATTCCGATAATATCGAGAAGGTCAGCTACAATCCGAATGACGAGAAAACCTTATATCTTTCCGGCATCGGAAAGCACAATGACAACTTGATTT
>JAZUBD010000519.1:0-3407 GCA_045638305.1 Lachnospiraceae bacterium | reverse complement strand
AGACTGGTCACACGGCCTGAGGAGGTCACCACCTCCTGCATCACCTTTTTTACAGACCCTACATCCTTTTCCCCGGAACAAAGCAGTCTTGTCAACTCGTCCTTCGAAAGTGTCACGCTCCAAGGCTTCTTGGAAGGATTGGTCTCGTAAATGTCCGGCACCCCCTGTAAATAGGGCACAGCAAAGCCCCATACATCCTCTACATTTTCCGTATGTCCGCCGCTTCCGGAACAATAATATCCTGTGACGGTACGATTTTCATAGCATAAGGTCTCGCCCTTGGTGGCATCCACCGCTGCATTGCTTCTTGCATGCTCATAGGTAGTTCCTCCGTACACCTGGCTCTGTACCGTATCCACCATGCGGCAGCCCCTCTTCACGTCCGTTTCCGCATGATATCCGGCCTTAATGAGAGCGTAGCTTCTGGCGCACACCGCCTGGGCCTTTAACGCCTCCGCATGCCAGGAAGCCGGCATTTCGCAAGGCACCACGCCATATAAATACTCCTCAAGCGGCACCACATTCACCGCCGTAAGAGTGGATTTTCCGCCGTACCGGCCAATTTCTATCCGCCCGCGATAGCTGCAATCCCCTAAGTCCACCGCGTAAATTCCGTCTTCGTTTTTTTGCGTAGCACCAAGCTGCGGATAATAGCCTTCGGCCCCATCCGCAAACAACACCCTGTCTCCGACTGTTATCCGAATCAGATACGAACTTGTTTGTACCGTCCGCACCGGCGTTACGTTACATTTTTTTGCCGCGATTTCAAACGTCCGTAACGCAGCTTCTTCCGTACCGCTGTTTTCCGCTACCGGCACATATACACCGGCCTTTTCCGGGGCAAGCATCACTGCATATGCCTTGGTCCCCGCATCGGTCAATTCTTTTGCCAGCGCCTCTGCCTTTGCCATCGTGAACACCCCGTCCACCGTATAAAAGCCACTCTTTTCCGGTGTAATACTCACTCCCGATTCAGAAAAAACCACCGTCTCACGGCTGTATTCCCGACCGTTGCAATAGCCCAGTTCCAAACTTGTATTATAAATCGTAATACTTTGCTTTCCCGCAAATTTACTTTTCAGACCTACCCGGATATCCAAAACGGTACTCACACCCGCCTCGGAAACAGTCTTTTGCGGAGACACTCCTGCAAAAAGAAGTATCGTAAACACAAACAGAAGCATTTTACATGCGATCTGCCTCGCTCCACGACTAATCTTTTCCGCGTTTTTCCGCATCTGTCTCACATCCCTTTTCTTCCGGTGCCTGTCTTTCTTTAGTGTACCATATTCCGTCACTTGCTTCAATCCCACATTTCATTTTTCTGTACGATCATTCCTGTTTTTCAAGGACATGGATGTGCCTGTAACCGCCACCGGCTCGACACATCCGCGTCCCGTCCCCCCTATCCTTTTTCCCTGTTACTCTTCATTCTCTTCCGGCTCATCCTCCCGTTTCACCGGAATCTGTAATCTGGAGCCTGCCTGTAACATCATTCCGTTCAAATTGTTGTACTTTAACAAATCCTCCAGTTCAATGCCGAACCGATTCAAAATATCCAGCAAAGTTTCGTCTGCTTTGATGATATAGGACATAAGATAAAATGGGTTGCATGTCGGACATTTCGGAATGCAGATTTGCTCCCCGATTTGCAGATTATAGATATCGATATACGGATTTGCCCGCAAAATCCGCGCCAGTGGCACACGGAATCTTCCGCTGATGGAATATAAGGTGTCTCCTTTTTTAATTGTATAAATGATGCCGTTACACGTATCAAAGGTTGCCATATCAATGCTCCCGTAACTTCTTTCACCTACAAAATATGCCGTTTTTTCCCCTTCGTACCAAAGATTATTGTTTTTTTAGAAATTCATTTTGCATTTTTTCTTGCAACCTGACGAATGGTGTCGTATAATAAATAAGTATGTGTTGAAATCTAGAGATGGATACTACGACGAATTTTCGTTTGAAATAATATTTGGTTTCAGAAAGGGATTTTTACTATGGCTGAGAAAAAGAATTTTTATTCTCTTGGTATCGACATCGGTTCCACAACCGTAAAGATTGCAATTTTAGACCCGTCCGGGCTTGTGGTGTTCTCGGACTATACAAGACACTTTGCCGACATTCAGGGCACTCTTGCCGGACTCCTTGAAAAGGCAAAGGAGCAGTTAGGCGAACTGACCCTGCATCCGGTCATTACCGGTTCCGGCGGTCTCACCATCGCAAAGCATCTGGACGTGCCGTTTGTACAGGAAGTAGTGGCAGTTGCTACCTCCTTGGGCGACTATGCCCCGCAGACGGATGTTGCCATTGAGCTTGGCGGTGAGGATGCAAAGATTATTTACTTTACCGGCGGCGTTGAGCAGCGTATGAACGGTATTTGTGCAGGCGGTACCGGTTCCTTTATCGACCAGATGGCGTCTCTGTTAAAAACGGATGCCTCCGGTCTTAATGAGTATGCAAAAGATTATCAGGCCCTTTATCCGATTGCGGCCCGTTGCGGTGTATTCGCAAAGTCCGACATCCAGCCGCTCATTAACGAAGGTGCCACAAAGCAGGATTTGGCCGCTTCCATTTTCCAGGCAGTGGTTAATCAGACCATCAGCGGTCTTGCCTGCGGTAAACCGATTCGCGGCAATGTAGCATTCCTGGGCGGTCCGCTTCACTTCCTTACAGAGCTGAAGGCGGCCTTTATCCGCACTTTAAATCTGACTCCGGCTCAGGTTATCGCTCCGGAGCATTCTCACTTATTTGCAGCCATCGGCTCCGCTATGAATGCAAAGGAAGAGGCTTCCGTGTCTCTTTCTGACATGACGTCCAGACTTCGCACCGGCATTAAGATGGAGTTTGAGGTTACCCGTATGGAGCCTCTGTTTGACAACGAAGAAAGTTATCAGAAGTTCCTGACCCGCCACGACGCCCACACGGTAAAAAAGGCGGAACTTGCCTCCTACCGCGGAAAGTGTTTCCTCGGTATCGATGCAGGCTCTACCACTACAAAGGCAGCTGTGGTAGGCGAGGACGGTACATTATTATATTCCTTCTACAGTAACAACAACGGCAGTCCGTTAAAGACTACCATTAAAGCAGTCAAGGAAATCTACTCTCTCCTTCCGGAGGGAGCACAAATTGTCCGTTCCTGCTCCACCGGTTACGGTGAAGCCCTGATCAAGGCCGCTCTGATGTTAGATGAGGGCGAGGTTGAAACCGTTGCCCACTATCATGCGGCAGCCTTCTTTGCCCCTGATGTAGACTGCATTCTTGACATCGGCGGTCAGGACATGAAATGTATCAAGATTAAGAATTCTTCCGTAGACAGCGTACAGTTAAACGAAGCCTGCTCCTCCGGTTGCGGCTCCTTTATCGAAACCTTTGCAAAGTCCTTAAACTACGAAGTTGCC
>JAZUBD010000518.1:0-1411 GCA_045638305.1 Lachnospiraceae bacterium | reverse complement strand
TGACCAGTCTGCGCATCGTCGGCAGTCTCGGCAGTGTGGGACTTGCCACGGATACTCTGCGGAATGTACTGGAGTTGGCAAGTACGAAGTTTCGGGTGTTTGATTCGGACAGCATACCGGATATGGTGACCATACAGGGTGCCTCCGGAACGCGAGATGCGGCCATTCATGATTGTTATGTGATTGACGGTGATGGGACGGTGCAAAGCGCTGACGGTCTGACAAAGCAGTATGTGGTGCTTTCTGCGGACAATATGACGAGCTTTCCGCGGTATGCGCCGGAGGAGGGAGAGTACCTGTTTGCCGGTATGGGCCACGGTCACGGCGTGGGGATGAGCCAGTCGGGAGCTAACGGAATGGCGGAAGCTGGATTTGATTATAAAGAGATTTTAGAGCATTATTTTACCGGGATTTCCGTGCGGTAGAAACGGTTTGATGTACGAAGATTTACGGATTTAGGAAGGATACAACTATGGAAGCATTATTAAAGAGTGACTATTATTTTGATTTGCCGGAGGAGTTAATCGCCCAGGACCCGCTTGAGGACCGTTCTTCTTCGAGACTCCTCGCGGTGGACAAGCATACCGGTGCCTTTGAACACCGGATTTTTAAGGATATTAAGGACTATTTGCGTCCGGGAGACTGCCTGGTGCTAAACAACACGAGAGTGATCCCGGCCCGCTTAATCGGCGAGCGCATCATCGACTATTCCAACATTAAGCCGGGCTTTGCACCGGGAGCGGAGGGCGCACAGATTGAGGTGCTCCTGTTAAAACGCAAGGAAAACGATACGTGGGAAACTCTCGTAAAGCCGGGAAAGAAGGCAAAGACCGGTACGAAGATTTCCTTTGGCGACGGGAAACTTATCGGAACGGTGGTGGATGTGCTTCCGGATGGCAATCGTCTGGTACAGTTTTCCTACGAGGGTATTTTCGAGGAGATTTTGGATGCCTTGGGACAGATGCCGCTTCCGCCGTACATTACCCATAAGCTGCAGGATAAGAACCGATACCAGACCGTGTACGCAAAGTACGACGGTTCTGCGGCGGCACCGACGGCAGGGCTTCACTTTACGCCGGAGCTTCTTTCTGAAATCGAGGCCATGGGCGTGACCATAGCCAATGTGACTCTGCACGTAGGACTCGGCACTTTCCGACCGGTAAAGGAAGAGAATATATTGGAGCATCACATGCACACGGAGGCTTATCAGGTGCTTCCGGAGGAGGCAGAGAAAATAAACAAAACGAAGCGAAAGGGTGGCAGAGTCATTTGCGTCGGCACCACCAGCTGCCGTACCGTGGAATCCGCCACGGACGAAAACGGTATTTTGCAGGCAGGTAGCGGCGATACCAGTATCTTTATTTATCCGGGGTACAAGTTTAAAATGCTGAACTGCCTCATTACCAAAGTC
>JAZUBD010000517.1:0-4739 GCA_045638305.1 Lachnospiraceae bacterium | reverse complement strand
CGCTTGGCCTCCGACTTGGATTTAACAGAGCAGACACTCTTAAACTATCCGGGGAACTATGACTACTATCTGGAGAAAAAAGAAATCACCGAACGACTCTATTTGGATGGGATCGGGTACGGCGTAGAAGGCAAAGGAAAGACCGGCAGTTCCGGCTCTTCCTCTTCCGGCGCAGGGGCTACCGGCGGTTCCGGTGCATCCGTAGGTCAAGGCGGTTCCTCATCCGCAAGCTCCGGCACCACCGAAACAAAACTGGACTGGCAGCAGCAAAAGGAAGAACAGGCCCGCCAGAGAAAGCGCCAAAACGACCTTAAGAAAACCGAAGAAGAAATCGAGCGCGTCGAAACCCGCATGAGTGAACTGGACACTGCTCTTGCCGACCCGGCCATCGCTTCCGACCATACGAAGCTCACCGAGCTGAGCCGTGAACGGGAGGAACTGGAAGGAAAGCTTGAGAAGCTCATGGAACAGTGGGAAGAATTGGCGGAGTAAGAGAAATACAATGAAGGTATCCCCCAAGTCATACTGACTTTGGGGGATGCCCTCGTTTTTTACATTATTTCATTCGTCTTTTTACACAAATTTCTTTTCTAAAATTGGATATTGTGCACAAAGTTTTTTCTTCCGTTTTTCTATCAAACCATTGATTTTTCTGGGTTTTTATTCGTTTTTCATTCTGCAACGCACTATCTTTTCATCCTCCTGTCAGTTGAAAAGATGAAGTTAATCTGTTATACTGTATTCACACAGACATTCCTCCGATATGATACTTTTTTCTTTTGGGGTATCTCCTGTTCTTCCCCTTATACATTTTTAATACGAAACACATTATAACTATTATTTTCATAGTCGCAAAAATATTTCTTGACTTTATGATAGCATTTGTGCTATCATAAAGTCGGAATATGATAGGCGCGAAACGGAGAACTAATGAAATACAACATCATATTCTATGAGAAAAAGAACGGAGAATCTGAACTTTGGAATTTCCTCGAAGCTTTGCGAGGCAAATCAAAGTCGGATAAGGATGTTCGTATACAGTATAAACAAATCACACTATATATCGAATTGTTACAGAATAACGGAACACATCTTCCCGATACTATAACCAAACATATCGAAGACAACATTTGGGAACTGCGTCCGGGGAACAATCGATTTTTTTACTTCTATCACGATTACGATTGCTTTGTTCTTCTTCACAGTTTTCGTAAGAAAACCAAGAAAACACCTCGTCGTGAGATAGCCAAAGCAATCGCCGAACGCAATGACTACTTATTCCGAAAGGAGCTTATGTCATGAGAACTTGGAACGATTACAAAGAACATATAAAAAATATTGATCCACAAGGCGCGCGAGACCTGGCGGATATCGAAACACAAGCAACTATCATCAGTGCCATAATAGAACAACGCAACGAACTGGGATTGAGCCAACGTGAGCTTGCTTCTCTCTGCAATATTCCTCAATCCTCCGTAGCAAGAATCGAGTCTTTCCAAACCACTCCCAACCTTGCTACGTTATTAAAGCTGTTCCGTGTACTTGGCTTAAAAATCTCTGTTACAAAATAACGCTAAAAAGCAGGAAACTCAATGAAGTTCCCTGCTTTTTATTATCTCTTCTCTATCTTCCTCAGCCGTCCGTACAGTTCTTCCCTTACCGTACCGGCACTCCCCGCTGCCTCCAATATCTTCTCAATCGTATCCTGTGCGGTATATTCATAGCTGGTTAACATCAACGCCCACGGTAGCTTCTTCTCTGTAAAAAAGCTCTGTACCGTTTCCTTTAACCGGTCGTCCTCCATCAATATCTTCACCGATGTATCTGCCCCGTAGGAATAAGGCGATGACACATCCGCATACACCATGCAAGTTCCTTGAATATCCGTGGACGAAAAGCCCGCTAACAGCTCATAATAGCCCTCCTCCATAGTCCACTGATGCAGATTCGGGTCATAGCTTTCAAAGGCATGACGATCCAAAGTAAAAGATACTGTCTTCGTTTCTTGCGGCTCTAAATATACCTTACCAAACGCCTTTAACTCCTTTACCGGCTTTGTCAGGATACTTTCCACATCGGAAACATAGAGCTGAACTACTGTCTTTCCGGCATGTAACCCCTTATTTTTCACCGTTACTTTTACCGTCACGGAGTCAGTAAAGCGTTCCTGTTCCGTCGACACCGACTCAATCGCAAATTCCGTATAGGACAAACCGTGCCCGAAGGAATACAACGGTGCAATCTTTCGCGCATCGTACCAGCGATATCCTAAAAAGATTCCTTCACCGTACTGTACCTGCATACCGTCTCCCGGAAAACTCAGGTACGTCGGCATATCCTCCATACGTTTCGGCCATGAAAGCGGAAGCTTTCCGGAAGGATTTACCGTACCCGCAAGACAATCCGCCAATGCATTTGCCCCCTGCATTCCCGGCAAAAAAGTACAAAAAATACCGTCAAATCGACTTTCCCACTCATTTAACGCTACCGGTCCGCTGACATTTAACACTAATATTTTCTTCATATTACGTGCCTCAGCCTCGGCTAAAAGTGTGTTCCACTCCTCCGTCACAGCCTTCGGAAGAGAAATATCCTTCCGGTCATTTCCTTCCCGGCCCGGAAGACTATATACGTAAATCAGTGTGTCGGTATCCTCGTCCATTCCCTGTAACGTAACCTTAGCAAAACGTTCTGACAACGCATCTTTCAAAGAAACATTACGGTTCGTCAAAATCCCTGCACTACCTTCCCCACAAGTCAAAAGTCGCTCGGCATATTTACCGTAAAGGGCAATTTTCGCAGATGGCAAAAGTGGCAATACTTTACTTTCTCCGACATTGCATCCTCCGCATGCATCGTTCTTTAACAACACAATCCCTTCCGTTGCCGCATCATAAGCTACCTTATCGGTCTTGACTACATCGATTTCTCCTTCTGCCGGTCGTGCATATGTCTTCACCAGCTTTGCAACCCGGTTTGCAGACTCCTCTAAACAGTCAAGCGAAAGCATTCCGTTCTCTGCTGCGTCAGTCAATGCCTCCGGCCCTATCGGTCCCGGCATGGCTAAATCATTACCGGCATTCAATGCCTCTGCCGGATGATATACCGCATTCCAGTCGGACATTACCACGCCCTCAAATCCCCACTCTTCACGAAGCATATCAGACAGCATGGCTCGGTTCTCCGTACACGGCACACCGTTAATCTGATTGTAGGCACTCATGACCGTTGCCACACCGGCCTCCACACATGCTTTAAAACCAGGAAAATACAACTCATGGAGGGCACGCTCCGGAATATGCTCATCAATATTCATGCGATTGGTTTCCTGATGATTCGCCGCAAAATGCTTTACATTTGCCGCTACTCCCTTTGTCTGTACCCCCTGTACCAAAGCCGGGGCCAAGCTTGCTGCAAGGCATGGGTCCTCGGAGTATCCCTCAAACAAACGACCGTTACGAATATCACGATGAATATTTACATTCGGCGTTCCGAGAAGTACGTTGATTCCATAGGCCCGGGCTTCTTCGCCCAATGCCTCCCCTACTGCCCGGATCACATCCGGATTCCACGTAGCACCAAGCAAAATCCCCGGCGGATAGCATCCCGGAGGCGTCATGGCCGGAAATCGTTCCGAAAGCTTTTCCAAAATCCAGTGATACAACTCCCCGGATTCATCCTCCGGGAGCATCTCCGGCGTATAAAAATACTTCAATACAGTCCGAATCTCGTCTCCACCGATGCCCTCACGCCCGGCAACACTAAGAAAATCACCGAACAACTGCTCAAAATTAATACCGGTACCCCCATCCAGCATTTGAAGGCGCGGAATATCCTTCTCCGGCAACTCCCCGGTACCGAAAAACGTAGCACCGTTAACAAGACGAATTTGTTCCTGTATCGTGAATTTGTTGGTATCAGCCATGTTGGAGAACTCCTTTCTTAATCAAAACCGTGTTATTTCAGTAAATGTAAAACAAGAGACCTTACATTTCTGCAAAGTCTCTTTTCTTTCCTATTATAATCTATATTACTTCTTAGAACCCTCGATAATCGCAAGAAGCTCCTTCTTATCCTTAGCGGACAACTTATTCTTCTTGGTGAAGGCTGCTACAAACATCGGAAGAGAGCCGTCAAACTTATCGTTCACAAGCTCGGTGCCAACCTTTGCCTTATAATCCTCTTCACTCATAACAGAAGTTACAACACTGTTTACATTCTGGAACAGTCCATGCTCACATAATCTGCGAAGCATCGTATATGTAGTAGACTTCTTCCAGCCAAACTCCTCTGCACATAACTTAACCACTGCACCGGAACCGATTCCTTCTCTATCCCAAAGCAGTTTTGCCATCTTCATTTCCATTTCTCCGATTCCAAAACGCTGCATAATGTCCTCCTTTTGTCGTATATGACACGCTTATCATAATCGTAACTAGTGTACCACACATCTTGTTCCAAGTCAATCCGCCATCGAAAGAATTCACAAACTATAGCGAACCTAATACAAATACAGTCGCATTTACTAACATTACTTGTAAATGCGACTGCTTTTTAGACAATATATTCTAGTGATGGAATAAGCGGATACCGGTAAAGCACATTACCATGTTGTGCTTATCTGCCGCTTCGATTACAAGATCATCTCTTACGGAACCGCCCGGCTCTGCGATGTACTTAACACCGCTACGGAATGCTCTCTCGATGTTATCGGAGAACGGGAAGAATGCATCGGAACC
>JAZUBD010000516.1:0-3701 GCA_045638305.1 Lachnospiraceae bacterium | reverse complement strand
CTCTCGCCATACATTCCGCATATAAAAGCAGACTCCTTTACAAGTAAACTTGTACGGAGTCTGTTTTACATGCTGCCGCATGGCTCAATTTTGTAGCATATTTTCGATAAAAGTCCCATACCCCTTTGTGCTATCCCTGATAAACACATGTGTCACTGCTCCAATCAGTTTCCCATTTTGGATAATGGGGCTTCCGCTCATTCCCTGGACGATACCGCCGGTGAGTTCCAACAGTTCTTCGTCGATGATTTTGATTACCAGGCCTTTCGCATGGTTTTTGTTGGAGTAGTCCACTTGTTGGATTTCGATTTCGTATTCGTTTACGGTTCCGTTTATTTCACATAATATGGTTGCTTTTCCTTTTTTTACCTCTTGCTTAAAGCCGATTTCACAGTATCTGTCACCGGTTCGCAGTTTACAGTTTTCTTTTACGGTTCCGAAGATTCCCTGGGCTGTGTTTTTGCTTACGGTTCCCAGACGTTCCTCCTCGGAATGGTGAATTACCCCGCTCAGTTCACCCGGAGTTCCCGGTTCTCCTTTGATGATTCGAAGAATCTCCGCATCGTATGCATTGCCGCCGTCTACCTCTAAAAGTACACCTGTATCCACATCCGTGATTCCATGGCCCAGAGCCCCGAATTTCCCCTCTGTGGTAATATACGTCAGGGTTCCGATCCCCTGGGTGTCATCCCGGATCCAGGTGCCGATTTTGTAGGAACCGTCTGCGGTCCGGACCGGGGTTACCGCAGTTTCCGTAATTTCCTTCCCGCGGCGGATTTTACAATGAAGCACACTTCCGTCAGACTCTGCCAACAGTTTTATCATGTCTTCCTTTTCCGTCATGGTTTGTCCGTTTATTTCCAAGATATAGTCACCGGATTTTAAACGGTTTTCGGCAGGCTCATAGGTCATTTTATCCTCACCGGTTACCGTTGTGGTTCCCAAGACCAAAATTCCGTCGGTTTCGATATGAAGTCCGATGGCCGAGCCTCCCACCGCTACACTCTGAGGGGAAACCGCCGATATTTCCACCTTTTTCAAAGGAAGAATCCCGAACAGTTTGACCTCCATGGTCATACTGGTTTTTTCGGAAGCTTCCATCGTTATGGCATCCGACAAATCGATTTTCATACTTCCTTTTTCCAGCGGCTCCCGATTAACCTCCACTACACCTAAACTTTCCCCTTCTATTTTTGCAGAAAAAGGTAGCCGGAAGGAAAGCTCTTGTTCCTCTCCCGTGATGATTGTAATTTTCTCCGGAAGTCTGTCCCTATAATAATATATCCCATATCCCAACAAAACCATTATGTTCAATACCAGCGCCGCCACCAACCAACTACGATACTTTTTCATATACTCGCCAACCTTTCTTCTCCATCTAAACCCGGTTGGCATCCCATATATCTTTGCATATAGAAAGACACACTCTTTCCATAAAACAAATCAGGGAACTCTGCCAAAAAACAGGTTCCCTAATAGTATGCGTAAGAACAAATAATTCAAACTAACTTTTTATATAAACTTTTTCCGATTATTTTTTTGTGGCAGCCAGTGCCTTCATCTCTCTTGCATTTTGCAAAACGGCCTCGGTTATGCCTGCACCGCCCAGCATTCGTGCAAGCTCCTCTACAGAACGCTCCGGTGCAAGCTGCTCTATCTTTGTCACAGTTTTCACTCCGTCCGTAGACTTTTCAATCAAATAGTGCGCATCCGCCATAGCTGCAATCTGCGGCAAATGGGTAATGCACAACACCTGGCGGCTTCTTGAAATCTCCGCCATCTTTTCAGATACAAGCTGTGCCGTTCGTCCGCTGATACCGGTATCGTTTTCATCAAAAATCAAGGTTGGAATCTCGTCACGGTCCGCAAATACCGTCTTTAACGCCAGCATGATACGGGAAAGCTCACCGCCGGATGCCACCTTAATAAGAGGTTTGATTTCCTCGCCCGGATTCGTTGCAATATAAAACTCTGCCGTATCAAATCCGTTTGCACTATAGTCTGTCCGTTCCATCCGGATTTCAAACCGAACTTCCAGAAAGTTCAATTCGGATAAAGCCTGCTTAATCTGCTCCGAAAGCACCGTCGCTGCTGCCTGACGAAGCTCTGATAATACCGTAGACGCCTCTTCCAACTTCCGTTCTACAGCTGTATACTCTCGTTCCAGACGTTCCAGATACGCATCATAATCTGCGTAACGAGCTAATTTTTCTTCGCATTCCTGTCCGTAAGCCAGGACTTCTTCCATGGTCCTACCGTATTTCGATTTCAAACGATTCAACAAATCCAGACGCTCCGAAACCTCCGCATAGGCTTCCTCGCTATCGGAAAGCGATTCCATATATTGCCCCGCCGAACGGTTAAAATCCGACAAAAGAGACGCAATCTCTTCTGCCCGCGACAGAAGTTCCTCTGCCTCAGAATCGTATTTGCCCACCTTGGAAAGGCTACGAATTGCTGTATTTATCAGGCTGTCCGCCGTCTCACCGGCACCGTCTGCCGTAGCAGAAAGAGCTCCTGCCACACCACCGGCCAGAGCCTTTGCATGGGACAATCGCTCAAACTCTTTTTCTAATTCTTCAATTTCTCCCGGGCGATAGTCTGCCTCCGCAATCTCCTTTGCCGCAAATTCTAAATAAGAGCAATCTCTGTTTTTATTGGTGGCATCCTCTCTGGCCTGCAACAATTCTGCTTTTCTACTTCTGTAGTCTGACCATAATAGAGCTACCTCATCCTTCTGTTTCCATACCTCCGTTCCCGCATAGCGGTCCAGAAGTTCCAAATGCTTCTCCTTATTTAACAAGGAATGGTGTTCCTGCTGTCCGTGAATTTCAAGCAACAACGACGCCACTGCTTTTACCGCAGCCGCGTTTACCGTCTCGCCGTTAATCCGGCTGACACTTTTTCCGGCGGAGGTCACCTTACGGGAGATGGTCACACTTCCGTCATCAAGAGAAATCTCCTGTCGGAGAAGCTCTTCCTCCACTGCCTTTCCACAGTGTTCAAATACAATTTCCACATAGGCGGACTCCGCTCCGTTTCGAATCACATCCTTGGATGTCTTCGCCCCCAATGCCGTTTGAATGGACCCGAGCAAAATCGATTTACCCGCACCGGTCTCACCGGTAAGAATATTCAGTCCCTCCTCAAACGATACTTCCAGTTCTTCGATGAGTGCAAAATTACTCACTCTCAGACTTTGTAACATAAAAGCTCCTTTCTCTTCCCCTTCTCTACTGCCCTTTCCGTATATCTTTTGTTACAACAGTAAGCCGGAGATCAGTCTCCGGCTTACAAAAGGATACCTATTTCATCTTCTATGGTGCAATGACTCGTACGGTACAGGTTAGTGTACGGCCGTTTACACGGGCCTCTACGGTAGCCGTTCCCGAACCGCGGGAGGTCAAATTACCGTTCCGTACTTCCACCACTCTCGGATTGGTGGAATACCAACGCACCGTGGAGGTGGCTCCCTCTACATACAACGCCACACCGGTGGAATAATAGTCCATCACAACCGATGTACGGTTCAGACCTACTACTATTACATTAATCACTGCCTTCTTACCGGAATCCATCATTACAATTACACTGGCATTTCCCGGTGCAATCGCCGTCATCTCACCGGTTACCGCATTCACTCTTACAATGGACTCATCGGAAGAGGTCCACATCATGGAGTCTGTGGTATTGGCCGGTGT
>JAZUBD010000515.1:0-5165 GCA_045638305.1 Lachnospiraceae bacterium | reverse complement strand
CTTACCGTCCTCCACCGCTTTTATCTCATATCCTAAGTCTGTGATTTCCTTTTTCAAAACAGACTCCGTGCCAAAGTGACACGGAGTCAGAAACTCAAACAAATCTGCCATTCCTTTGTCCTTTCTGACCTTATCAACATGATGCTTTTGTATCATCTTATCATACTCGGCCCAAAAAAGAAACTCTATTTTTGAAATCGCCGATATCCTTCATAGCCTCCCGCCAGACTATAGGCCGGATATCCTGCTTTTCGCATCCGCAGGGTAACCTTTGCGCTTAAATTCCCCCGGTCACAACATATTACAATTGTCCCCGCCTTTTCAAACTTCTCCAAAAAATCCTGCTCTTCCGAATACGGAATTGACACAGCCTCCGGAATATGCCCCTTTTTATAACTTTCTTCCTCCCGTACATCCACAAGCCGTACCGGTCCCTGCTTCTGTAGTTTCTTTAGCTCTCCTAAGGTTATCACATATCGGTACATTCCATGCGCCTCCTTTCGGGTATTTAGGGAAACAAATCCCTGCTATAGTATATGAAAGCACAAGAAAACGGTGTACCTCCCACCAAGATACACCGTTTTCTCCTATTATTCCTTTCTACCCTTCCCCATTTTGATTCTTACTTAATCACAATCGATACTTCCTCTTCTGCACGCCATGCATCCGTGTAGAAATTTACCAAACGAATCTCCTCGTACGGATAATCCTTTAGTTCTAACGTGCAGTTGTAGATTCCGGTAAGGTTATCACTTTCGTCGCGTTCCATTCTTCCATACTGGATTATATCCCAATCAAGCGCTTCTTTCGGATCCAATCCCTCGTATGTTGTCTCATGCTTTTTTCCTTCCCCATCATAATACCATCCGACAAACGGATCACCGCTTCGTCTTCTGTCAATACGCTCTCCCGTCCGTTCATCCGCCATAGCCACGCACTCCTGAGAGAACGTTAAATATGTCATTCCGTTTAACTCCTTAATCTCCTTTAGCGTCACATACTCCGGAAGATTCTTTACTTCTCCCGTCACCAAATTTACAAAGGTACATTCTTTTTCCGGTTCTAACCATTCCGCTCCGGTCACTACCAGCTTTAAGCACTCCGAATCAGTAAAATACGGACTCTCTCCTTCAAATCGAAAAATCATAGAGGCATTCGAATCCATGGAACTCGTTTTGACCATGTTGCCGAAGTTATAAAAACGCTCTCCGTCCTCATTTTCCACATAGTAGTGCAAAAACTGTAGCGGCGACGCATTTTCTGCCGCATCTTCCACATATACCTGCATATACGTCGGATACACCTGTACATCTTTCACCGTCAACTTATGTTCTTCAATCTCTATTGTCTGATTTACCTCATAAACCATCGGTTGAGCCATATTCTCAGGAGAAAGGTCTAACAGGAAATCGAATGTCAAAATGTGTTCACTATCTTTCTGAATAAGCTCATCAGAAAGATAATTTTTATCACCGAAAATTTGTCTGTCCCACACTGTCATTCGGAACGTCACCTTTTCCGGCATAGACTCCATCCAGATGTTGTCTGCCCTATTTAACATAAGATAATCGGTGGATACACTACGGATTTGTTCATTCTGACAACCGAAACTACTCATCTCATTTTCAGTAAATCCGAGCTCATCCTCCCCACTCTCATCATACACCTTACTACTTGCAATCAAATTCTTGTATTTGTCGGATTCAAACCGATAGAATACCGTCAGCTTTTCCTGATCTACTACCATAGATATGATTTCTGCCGTCACGCCGTTCTTCGTCTGCTTCAGCTCCACACCCTGTACATAGTCGTTCTCTATAGCATCCCGTAAAGACTTTGAAAAAATAACCGAATTCGTCAAATCCTTTAAAAACGGCACATTGGAAAATGCCTTTGCCACCGGTGCACTAATATTCACCGACAACACAAACAGCATAAACACCGCCGCCAGTCCCATAAGCGGCTGATACAAAAACTTCTTCCGTGCCTTTCTGCGGCTACCTCTTTTAATAGACTCACCGATTTCCGGTACTCCCCCATCCAACTCCTTCATAAATTCCGTAAATTCATCATTTCTGTTCATACGATTCCTCCTCACCTAATTCCAGGCGTAACAACTGTAACGCCTTCCGTTGTCTGGTCGCTGCGGTTCCCTGCGGAATCTTCAGAAGCTCCGCCGTCTCTGCCAATGTAAAGCCTGAAAAATACCGCAGTACAATCACATCCTTTAACTCCTTCGGAAGCTTCTGTAGTGCCTCCTTTAACGGTAGGGAATCAAACTCCTCCACCGCCGTTTCCGGGAGTTCCTCCAAAGGACAGGTACGCTTTCTTCTCCGCAACTCATTATTGCACTCGTTAATCAAAATCCGCGTCATCCAAGTCGTGAAAAACTCCGGCTTCCGAAGCTTCTTATATCCGCACAATCCTTTATAAATCGCTTCATCCAATGCATCCACAGCCTGGGCATGACTTCCGAGATACAACATAGCGGTTTTATACAACTGTCCCCGTATGGCTTCCACACGATATGTAAACTCTTCTTTCTTCACTCCCTTACCTCCTTTCACCTATTAGACGTAGTAAGAGGGGATTTTTATTTTCAAATCAAAAAATTTTTACATTATTTTTCTTTACCATTTTACCCGACATGTCATCAAATGTCTATCCATAAGAAACGAAACTCCTATATACTTCCCACTGCCCTTCTTTCCGGTATTCGTCCTTCCGATATTCTCCTCTCTTAGACATAGCTGTCACAACAGAAAAGTAAGCAGACTCGGTCGTAGCTCCCTCTTGCTTTCTGATATATCCAATAACTACAAAAGTCGCCGGGGAACTCCAGTGATTGTTTGCTTTCCCGAAGGGTCGCGTATTTAACGCAGTCAAAATCACCTCCTAGAAAAGACTGGGCGCGAGGCCGCCCCCGAGCGTCCTAGTCTTTCTTGGAGGAAGTTTGACGGAGTGTTGCGATTTGCAAACAATCACTGGAGTTCCCCGGCGACTTTTGATTACATACACAGGAAAGCAAGAGGGAGCTGCCACTCGTCTCCTGTGACAGCCCCGCTCCGTTTAAAAACTAACGATTGCTTTCGTTCTTGCTTGCGTTACGAGCACAGTTACGGCAGTTCTGAGTATTGTTCTGCGCGTTGTTCTGGCTGTTGTTCTGAGTATTGTTCTGAGTGTTGTTGCTCACACCGCCGTGGGTGTTGTTCTGGGTATTGTTCTTCATACCACCGTTCTGAGCATTATTCTGCGCATTGTTCTGGGTGTTATTCTTGGTGTTGTTCTGGGTATTCTCATTATTATAAGACATACTACTACCTCCTGATAGACACTTGGTTTTCGGTTACAGGACTTATTATTTGCAGATGCCCTTGATTTATACACTTCCTTTTTTTGTCGCAAACAACGATGCACCCATGCCGGCTGACAACGCAAAAATAATAAAACAAATGGACCATGCGGTAGAAATCGTCCGGCCAAACATAGCTGCCACCAGCTTTGTTCCTGTAAAAATCAATACAGTAGCGATTCCGTATTTTACGTAAACAAAACGATTGGCCAGCTTCTCCAATCCGAAATACATTTGTCGGAGACCAAGAATTGCCAATAGATTAGAAGTATATACAATGACCGGATTTGTTGTTACGGAAAATACTGCCGGCACAGAATCAATGGCAAATAGAATATCCGACAACTCCACCACCACCAAAACCGCAAACAGAGGAGTCGCATAACGACGCATTTTCCCCTTTTTCCCTTCCTTTAGAACAAAAAAGCAATTTCCGCAAAAGGTTTCCGTTACCGGAATAAAACGGCGCACCAACTTCATTCCGAAGGAGTTCTCCATACTCTTCTCCTGATTTTCCCTGGTGCACAACATCTTGACTCCGTTAAATACTAACACAAGTCCAAAAAGATATAAAATCCACTCAAACCTGGAAACAATTGCGACTCCAAACAAAATGAACACCAGACGCAGCACCGCCGCTCCGATGATTCCGTAATGCAACACTCTGTGCCGATACTGTTCCGGCACCCCGCACGATGTAAAAATTGACAAGAATACAAATAAATTATCTACGCTGAGACTCAATTCGATTAAATAGCCTCCCAGAAAGTCCAGTGCAATCTCCTGTCCGGCAAACAGGTACAAACACAAATCCGCCACTAACGTTGCAATAATCCACATAATTCCTCTTCACTTCATTTTATTTACCGCTTCTCATTCTACTATATGCCTTTCATGAAAAAAAACTTCCTACCGCTTCTTCTTTATTTTGTTTTACGATTTCTTTATACTTTTTTAATTGCTTTTTGTCGACCCATGCGATATGATAAGGATGTGTTAAAGATTCCCCTAAGTCTTTAACACTATATAACCCCTTATTAATATTTATACTCCCCTCATGGAAAAGGCTGCCTTCATCGGCAGCCTTTTCACTTTTCTCCGGTTTCTTTCCCTCAAAAACAGTGCTTCTTACTTATTCTACTTGCAAATTTTGGATATATCGGGTATAATGGGACTGTTTTAGTGCTTATGCACTACCCCTATTGTGCCGCTTTCGCGGCCTTGGAAAGGAATGTATTTATGAGCATTTTATGTGTTTCGGATTTGAACCACGGCTTTGGTGACCGTACCCTGTTAAAGGATGTATCCTTCCGCCTCTTAAAAGGCGAACATGTAGGGCTAATCGGTGCCAACGGGGAAGGAAAGTCTACCTTTTTAAACATTATTACCGGAAAAATGATGCCGGACGAAGGAAAGGTGGAGTGGGCCAAAGACGTCCGTGTCGGATATCTGGACCAGCACTCGGTATTACAGCCGGGCATGACCATTCGCGATGTGTTAAAGTCCGCATTTGAATTTCTCTACGATGTAGAAGCCCGTATGACCGAGCTTTGTGCCGCTATGGGCGAAGCTTCCGACGAAGAGCTTCCGGGCATGATGGAAGAGTTCGGTAACATTCAGGATTTACTGGACGTACACGATTTCTATATCATTGATACGAAAATCGATGAAATTGCCCACGCCTTCGGGCTGGACGCCATGGGCCTGGATACAGACGTGACCGCTCTTTCCGGCGGTCAACGTACCAAGGTATTACTGGGAAAGCTTTTACTTGAAAAGCCGGACATCCTGCTTCTCGACGAGCCGACCAACC
>JAZUBD010000514.1:0-1753 GCA_045638305.1 Lachnospiraceae bacterium | reverse complement strand
AACAACGGCGATGTACTGGCGTTGGTAACGTATCCGAGCTACGACAACAATAAGTTAGCCAATAAAATCGACTGGGAGTATTATCAAACGCTTCTGGCTGACAAGTCGAATCCGTTGTCCAGTCGTGTAACGAATTCCAAGACTACCACCGGTTCTACCTTTAAGATGATTACCAGCTTTGCGGGGTACGGTGAGAACGAGCTTGGTCTATATGAGAAGATTGATGACCTTGGAGAGTTTACCAAGGTAGATCCGTCTCCGAAGTGCTGGTATTATCCGAGAAAACATGGTAAAATTGATGTACCGCATGCGATTTTACATTCCTGTAACTATTTCTACTTTGAGGTGGGTTACAGACTTGCAGAGGATTTTAACGGGAAATACAGCGACTCTTTAGGTATTGCAAAGCTTACCAAGTATGCGGAAAAGTTCGGTCTCGGTGCCAAATCCGGTATCGAAATTGCGGAGCTGGAACCGCAAATTGCAAACCACGATGCGGTACGTGCGTCAATCGGCTATTATCACAGCTATACGCCGTCTCAGATTGCCCGGTATGCAACAACACTCGGCAGCAGCGGGAACTGCTATAATCTGACGTTGATTGATAAAATCGAGGATACAAAGGAAAACATGATGTTGGACAATTCCGCAACGATTTACAATAAGATTACCGAGTTTTCAAATGCGGAATGGTCACAGGTACAAAAGGGAATGCATCTTGTATTAAATAACAACGATTCTACCGGTAAATTGTATGATTCACTGGGATTTGAAGCAGCCGGTAAGTCCGGTACAGCTCAGGTTTCGGATACCAAGCCGAGCCATGCGTTATTTGTATCTTATGCGCCGTATAAGAATCCGGAAATTTCGGTAAGTGTCGTTATCCCGAACGGCTATACCTCCGGAAACGCCGTGGATTTTGGATATGTAGTATATGATTATTATTATCATTCGGACACGTATGATAAGGACTATAATAAAATTGATGCGGAATAAGCAGAGGAGGGGATAGGTATGAGTAATGCAGTGGTAATCAAAGGAACCACCTACGGCTTTTCGGTATATGTGGATGAACAGGCTGACTTCGCGACAATTTGCGAACAGGTTAAGGAGAAGTTTAAGGAGTCTGCGAAGTTTTTCGGCGCAGCAAAAATGGCCATTTCCTTCGAAGGAAAGCATTTGACCGATGAAGAACAGCGGGAGATTCTGGATATTATAGCCGCCAATTCCGAGGTACAGATTGTTTGTGTCATCGAAAAGAACGGCGAAACAGAGGATCTGCATCGGCGTTCCCTGGAGGAGAGTGTCAGAGAGCAGCAACTGCAGGCACTCGATAGCTCCAATGGGCAGTTTTATAAGGGAAACCTTCGTTCCGGGCAGGTACTTGAGACTGAGACCAGCATTATTATTGTGGGGGATGTCAATCAGGGGGCCACGGTTACATCAAAGGGAAATATTATTGTATTAGGTGCACTTTTCGGCAATGTATATGCGGGAGCCGGCGGCAATGAAAATGCTTTTGTTTTGGCGTTGGAGCTGGATCCGGTACAGATTCGTATCGCGGATACGATTGCCAGAGCACCGGATAAGGCGGGAAAAGCTCTCTGGAAGAGAGAGAAAGAAAAGACAAAGGAACCGAAGATTGCATTTCGGTCCGACGGGAACATATTTATTGAACCGGTTTCCAGAACGGTTTTAAATGATATAAAATTATAATAATCGGAGGATATGAACGAATGGGCGAAGTAATTGT
>JAZUBD010000513.1:0-2547 GCA_045638305.1 Lachnospiraceae bacterium | reverse complement strand
TATTTTTAATGCAACAGTGGCTCGTACCATTATTGCCAATGCGGAGCAGAATACCACGTACCTCACGGGTACGAATCTGGTAGTGCAGGAGCAGTGGAAAAATAACGAGGCTTACGCAAAAACGCATCCGGGCACGGAAGTGTACTACATCGAGCCGGAGTTCTCCAAGTACGGGGAGATTCCGGGAGTGGAGAGTGCCGCCCGTGTATTCCGTCAGGAAGTACAATTTAAGGAAGGCAAGCAGGTACTGGGTACCGGAGAGGTATTTGCCATCAACACGAAGGAATACGGCGAAACTGTTGTGGGTGATGAGAACTTAAACGAGTATCAGTTAAGAGAGTATCTGAATGTACTGTCTACCAATGCGGAGGCGGTGCTGGTATCCGATAACTTCCGTATTAAGCACGGAAAGAAGCTGGGCGATAAGATTACCTACGAAAATGCGGAAGGCAATAAAATCGAAGGTACAATTTACGGGTTTGTAAAGTACTGGTCCGGTTACATACCGACGGAGCAGGTGGTGTCCGAGGGTGAAATCGTAACCATGGATAACTATCTGGTCATTGCCCATTTGTCCCAGGTGCAGGAAGGCTTTGATCTTCGTCCGTATCAGGTGTGGTTAAAGACTAGTGAAGCGGATGCGGAGTTCTTCTACACATGGGCAAAGGAGAATAACTACAAGTTTACCTCCATCGAGAGCCTTCAGAGCAATCTGGCGGATATCCGTACCGATACCCTGTTCCAGGGAACCAACGGTATCCTGACCTTGAGTTTTATTATCATCCTGCTGTTGTGCGGTGTGGGATACTTGATTTACTGGATTTTATCCATTCGTGAGCGAGAGCTGTTGTTCGGTGTATTCCGGGCCATGGGTATGCGCAAGAACGAAATTTTACATATGCTCATTAACGAGCAGATTTTCTCCGGCATTTTGTCCATTCTGTTCGGTGCCTTTGTGGGCCTTGTGGCTTCCAAGATGTATGTGCCGATGATTCAGATTGCCTATGCGGCGGAGAAGCAGGTGCTTCCGCAGACGTTGATTACGGACAGTGCCGATATGGTGAAACTGTTTGTGGTAATTGCGATAATGCTTTGTATCTGTATTGCGGTTCTTATAAGAAACATTGCGGCAATGAAGATTACCAATGCGTTAAAGCTGGGTGAAGACTAAGGGTTGAAAGGAGAATACAAATGGAATACATGATTGAAACAAAAGAATTAAACCGTATTTTCCCGGTGACCGGCGGTGAGTTTCACGCATTGAAGGACATTACGATTCAGATTCCGAAGAAGTCCCTGACGATTTTAAAGGGACGTTCCGGTTCCGGTAAGACGACGTTAATGAATATTTTAGGTGCACTGGACCGTCAGAGTAGCGGTACGCTGTTGTTTGAGGGACAGGACATCGGGGAATTTTCCGAGCGGCAGAGAGAGGAGCTTCGCAGAAAGGACGTGGGCTTTGTGTTCCAGTCCGTGTCCCTGATTCCGATGATGAGTGCTTATGAAAATGTAGAGTTTTCTCTGCGTCTGGCCGGGATTACGGAGGGCCGGAAGGAACGGGTGGAGGAGTGTCTGAAGCTTGTGGGCCTCGGCAACCGTATGGAGCATATGCCGCAGGAGATGTCCGGCGGTGAGCAGCAGCGTGTAGCCATTGCCAGAGCGCTGGCCCATCGTCCGAAGGTGATTTTTGCGGATGAGCCGACGGCAGAGCTGGATACCGCTACGGCAGCGGCTGTCATGAAGCTGTTCCGGGATTTGGTTGAGAAGGAAGATGTTACCATTGTCATGACCACCCACGATGTGGGGCTTATGTCCGCAGGTACCCTTTCTTATGAGTTGGAAGACGGCGCGGTAAAGACCGATGAAGCAGAGGCGGAAGCGGTTGGCGAAGAAACCATCGATGCTGTGCAAGAATAAGGGAGGGCGGCTATGGCAGAAGAAATTATGATTCAGGCGGATAACCTGGTAAAAATTTATAAAACCAAAGACTTGGAAGTATTGGCACTGCAGGGCCTGGACCTGACAGTGGAAAAGGGCGAGCTGGTTGCGATTATCGGTAACAGCGGCAGTGGTAAGTCCACCTTCCTTAACATGATCGGCGGACTGGATAAGCCGAGTGCGGGCAAGCTTTTTGTCGACGGCAAGAATCTGTTTACCATGAACGAAAAGCAGCTGGTGGAGTATAAGCGTGATACGGTAGGCTTTGTATGGCAGAACAACGCCAGAAACCTGCTTCCGTATCTGACGGCTCTTGAGAATGTTATGACGCCGATGCAACTGACCAATCGTAAGAACAAGAAGGAATGGGCGCTGGAGCTTCTTGATTTGGTAGGTATGTCTCATCGTAAGAATAACCGCTTACAGCAGCTTTCCGGTGGTGAGCAGCAGCGTATCGCCATTGCTATTGCATTGGCAAACGAGCCGAAGCTTCTCCTTGCGGATGAGCCGACGGGATCCGTTGACCGTAAGACCGCGGATTACATTTATGATTTGTTTGTACGCTTAAATCAGGAAAAGGGTCAGACCATCGTTATCGTTACCCACGAT
>JAZUBD010000512.1:0-4588 GCA_045638305.1 Lachnospiraceae bacterium | reverse complement strand
AGAAGGTTCGGAAGTTCCATTTGCCCCTGAACGTAACCCGGCTGTTCCGGTGCTTTCTGTTCCTCTTTATTAACTTCCTGTACTGTTTCATCCGCCACCTTTACTTCCGGAACCTTTTGCTCTTGCGGTTCCGATTTTTCTTGGAAAGACTTCAAATCTTCCTCGAAGCCGCCTTTGTCTACTTTTGTAGAATTCGCTGTTTCCTTATCGTTTATCCTGCTTTCATACGGTGCTTTCTCTTCTCTAAGCACACTTGTAATCATAGGATTGGTAGCATCTGTTTTTACAGGCTCAACCGGCTTATTTTCAACAAGTATAGTTCTTTCTGTATTCGTCTTTTCAAGCGTTTCTCCGACCTTCTCCGCCGGCCTCGTCATACATCCATCTGTTGATCTCACCGGATTTTCTACTGGTTTTACCACGTTTTCCGCCGAACTTACGGTATTTCCGACAGCCGGTTTTGCCACCGCCTGCTGTGCCATTCTTGCGGTTTCAAACTGTTCCGGTTTTGTATCCCTTTTCGGTAATTCTACTTTTGTAGACTTCTCTTCTTTTCCGAATCCCACCTGCGGAATCATGTTTTTTCCGGCCAATGCATCCCGTACCGCATGGTACACCGCATAATACACCGCTTCACTGTCAGAGAACCGCACCTCCAGCTTTGTCGGATGCACATTCACATCAATCATGGCCGTATCCATGGAAATATGTAACGTCGTAAACGGATACTTATGCTGCATCATATAGGAACGATAGGCTTCCTCAATGGCCTTGCTGACCACACTACTCTTAATGTATCGTCCGTTAATGAAATAGTTCTCGTAGTTTCGGTTACCACGGGATACCACCGGCTTTCCGATAAAGCCCCTGACGGAAATCCCGGCACTTTCTTCGATATGGTTCACCTGGAGCAGATTCGCCGTAATCTCCCGACCGTAAATCTGGTAAATCACTTCTTTTAAATTGCCGTTTCCGGAGGTCTGGAGCACGATTTTTCCGTTATTAATAAACTTGTAGGCAATCTCCGGTCTGGAAAGTGCCATACGCTGCATCAGCTCCGAGCAAAGTCCCGCCTCCGACATGGCAGATTTTAAGAACTTCCGGCGGGCCGGTACGTTGTAGAACAGATTTCGAATCAAAAATGTCGTACCGTCCGGACATCCGGCTTCCTCCATGGCCTGCTCCACGCCGCCGTCAATCTGATATCTGGTTCCCACAAAGGCATCCTTTGTCTTTGTAATCAGCTCCACCTGAGCCACTGCGGAAATACTGGACAGAGCCTCCCCGCGGAACCCCAGACTTCCCGCCGTCAGCAAATCTTCTACCGTACGGATTTTACTGGTGGAATGGCGCAAAAAGGCAGTTTTCACATCGTCCGCAGCGATACCGGAACCGTTGTCCGTAATACGAATCAGCCCGCTTCCGCCTTCCTTTAACTCCACCGTAATCATATTGGCGCCGGCATCGATAGCGTTCTCCGTCAGCTCCTTCACCACAGAAGCCGGACGTTCCACCACTTCCCCCGCCGCAATCTTATCAATGGTATTTTTATCCAGTAAAGCAATCTTACCCATGTGTTGCTCCTTCCTATATGTTCAAACCGCTCTGTCTGCTAAAGTTTTAGTACCAGACACCTTCAATTTCCATACGGTAATACCCTTTTCCGTCCTTGGTTCCCAGAATGGTGCCGCCACCGATGTCGATCAAATCAAAATACGTACACTCACATTCATAATCTATCGGTTCAATACTACGAATCACTTTCTCTAATTCTTCTGCTGCCTTGTCATAGTTTTCTCCCGCACTACCTCCGATTGCCGGTCCCGACGGTCCGAAATATACCTCCAAATATATGACCTCACCCGAGGCATTCTCTGCTGCAACGATATAGGACAACAGCGCTTCATGGTCACCGGTCACATTCTCATCTCCGAACATGGTAACGACCTGTCCCACAAACAATCCGTTAAAACCATTGTCAAACATGGCCTCTTCATAAACGCTTCTGATTTTATATCGGGCCAAATTCGGATTCTGCATATACAATGCATCCTCCACCTGATAAAACGTATAGGTCTCCCCTTTAAAAACCGCCGATTCTCCTTGAATTTCCCCATTCTCCGATTCTTGCGGTCCATCCGTTTCTCCTGTTCCGATTTTACTCTCCGGTGTTACATCCGCTTTGACTGAATCTGTTCCTTTCAGTTCCTCCCGTATATACGGCGTTGCTGTCGCCTCCGGCTCCTTCGTAGCCTGCACCGTACTATCTCTTGGCGCAAAGGTCGGAAGTGCTTCCTGATTCTTCATCCACGCGTCAATACTGACCTCTCTGGACTTACAACCGGTCAATGCAAAACATAAAATAAAAAGTCCCGGTACAAAAAGCTTATGTCGTTTCATAAATGTCATCCCCGCCGTTCCAACAAATATATTATTCCTTGCCCCTCGCCTGCTCCTGAAGGTTGTACAGCATATTCAGTGCATCTATCGGCGTCATCATAGCCAGATTCAGTTCCCGAAGTATCTTCGTAATGCCTGCGTCCTCAGATTCCTCTGTCCCAAACATGGTTATTTGCCCATTTAAAGAATCCTTATCCGCCTTTGCCTTACCCAATGTCTTATTCCCGGAACCTGCCTTTCCGCCCTGTTTTACCTCAATATTGGACGCATTCTTCGTAATATCACGCTCAGCCAGCTCATCCGCAATTTCTCTTGCACGGGCCAGTACCGCACTCGGTACGCCTGCCAGCTTTGCCACCTGAATACCGTAACTCTTGTCCGCTCCGCCCGGAATGATTTTACGAAGGAATACAATGTCCTCGCCCTGTTCCTTCACGGCAATGCAATAATTATGTACCGCCGGAAGCTTACCTTCCAGCTCCGTCAGTTCGTGATAATGAGTCGCAAATAAAGCCTTAGCACCGATTAACTTCGGGTCCGCAATGTGCTCCACCACCGCCCAGGCAATACTGAGGCCGTCAAAGGTACTGGTACCTCTGCCGATTTCATCCAATATAAGTAAACTGTTCTTGGTAGCATTTCGTAAAATGTTCGCCACCTCCGTCATTTCCACCATAAAGGTACTCTGACCGGACGCCAAGTCGTCGGAAGCACCCACACGGGTGAAAATACGGTCACAAATGCCGATTTTAGCTTCCTTTGCCGGTACAAAGCTGCCCAGCTGGGCCATCAGCACAATCAGGGCTGTCTGACGCATATAGGTGGATTTTCCGGCCATGTTCGGACCGGTAATAATGGAAATCCGCTTGTCCTGATTATCCAGATACGTGTCGTTTTCCACAAACATATCGTTGGGAATCATCTGCTCTACCACCGGATGTCTGCCGCCTACGATATGCAGCACACCCTCTTTGTTGATGTCCGGGCGTACAAAGCGGTTCTTTTCCGCCACCGTCGCCAAAGAAGCAAACATATCCAGCCAAGCCACCGCCTTTGCGGTCTGCTTAATACGAACCACCTCTGCGGCAACTGCTTCACGAATCTCGGAAAACAACGAATATTCCAAGGAAAAGAGCTTATCCTCCGCCCCTAAAATATCCTCCCCAAGCTTCTTTAACTCCTCCGTAGTATAACGTTCCGCATTGGTCAAGGTCTGCTTTCTGATCCAGGTCTGTGGCACCAGATTCTGATAGGAGTTGGTTACCTCAAAATAATAGCCGAATACTCGGTTAAACTTAATCTTTAAATTCTTAATACCGGTGGCCTCTCGTTCCCGTTCTTCCACCTCGGCAAGCCACCCTTTGCCCTCGGTTTTCGCCAGACGCAGGCGGTCCACCTCTTCGTTATAGCCGCTCTTAATAATGCTGCCTTCCTTTACGGTCAGCGGCGCATCCGGATCAATGGATGCTTCAATGAGGGCACTTAAATCCGCTAAGGTATCCATTTCTTCATCAATCTTCTGCAGTAACGGTGCTTCTAAGTCCGTCAAAAGCGTCTTAATCGGCGGTAACATGGAAAGGGAGGTCTGGAATGCCAGCATATCCCGGGGATTGGCGGAACGATAGGTCACACGGCTCAGCAACCGCTCCAAATCGTATACCGCATTTAAATACTCACGAAATTCCGCTCTTGTAATACCATTTTCCTTTAATTCTTCTACCGCAGAAAGACGGTCGTTGATTTCCTCTTTTTCCAAAAGCGGCTGCTCAATGCAACTACGAAGCAATCTCGCGCCCATAGCCGTTTTGGTTTTATCCAGCCCCCATAGCAGAGACCCTCTCTTTTGCTTTTCCCGAAGCGTCTCCGTCAGTTCCAGATTACGTCTGGTGCTGCTGTCCAAAATCATATATTTTCCGGTGACATAGGTCTGAATCTGGGTAATGTGCTCCATGGAGGTCTTCTGGGTCTCTTTTAAGTACTGCATCACCGCACCGGCCGCAATACCGCCAAGCGGGAAATCAGTAAGTCCCAGCCCCGCAAGAGTTCCTACCTTAAAGTGGTTCATCAAAGACCTTTCACAGGCTCCCCCGTCAAAGAAACGCTCCTCCAAGGTCTCCACCGCCATGTGATACCGACTCTTAAAATCCTCCAAATCCACGCCGCTCATGGCAAAGGAAGCATTACAAAT
>JAZUBD010000511.1:0-3444 GCA_045638305.1 Lachnospiraceae bacterium | reverse complement strand
AGCCAGCATATAGGACAGTGTATTACTTAAACTAATCACTTCCGTTTGTTCCGTAACTCCGAATAACTTTTCTAACATATCTTTTTCCTTTCTTATCTATGGTATCCTTTATTCTTCAAACAAGATGTCCTCGTGCATACTCTCGTCTGTCATTGCCGCCTCCTCAACATCCTCGTCTTTCTCCTCAAGTCCCAGCATATATCTCGTATATTCCGTACCGTATTTGGAAAAGGACGTCGGATAAATATGAAACTCCGAAAGAATCTTTGTCATCCAAAGCGGCATGGCATCTTCAATCTTAACCTCCATAATCCACTCATCCTCCGGCAAAAGCTTCTCTCCGTATATACCGTAATGGAGCCCCAAATCGTATCGTCTGGTAGTAATGTTCCGGTCAAAGGTAATACGAAAATCCTTATTCTCCTTACCGAACATCGCAACTCTGTCATAGGAAAGAAACAGCGCAGGCTTAAGCTCCATATTCATCCGCTTCAATAAATACTGAAGTTCCCTGAGTACCTGGGCATTCATGTACGTCTGCTGCTTCGGTAATTCTCCCGACTCCACAAAGGCATAGGCTTCCGCCAGCTTTAGCTTTGTACGGCGCTTATTTACCTTCTTTTTAAACTTTTTCTTAATTTCCAGAAACACCTTATCCTCCGGTGCTACCACACCGTAGCTGCGCAACCGCAGTTTTTCTTTATACACCGGCTTCTCCAAGGACCGGCTGATTAATTCATTCTGAGGTGTATCGTAATAAATATTGCATATCGTATAAAACTCGCCGTCTCTGCTGTGGGCGTCCGGTTCCATATAGGCAAGCAGACGTTCCCGCAATTTCTGATAACAGGCATCCGTAATCCGGTACTTCTTTTCATACCGGTTAAACACTTCGATTGCCATCTCCGGACCTCCCTTCTTCCGTATTGTATCATACTTTGTCTTTGTGTACAATGTGTGACAGGAAGAAAAATTTTTTATTTCAAAAAGGGTTGCGCAAACGCGCAACCCTTTGCTTTCCTGCTATTTCACACTCTTTCCGACCGATTACAGTCTCTTTAACAGCTCCTCGCGCTCCTTTTCAAAGCCCGGCTTGCCGAGAAGTGCAAACATGTTCTTCTTGTAGCTCTCTACGCCCGGCTGATCAAACGGATTTACACCGAGAAGGTATCCGCTGACACCGCAGGCAAACTCGAAGAAGTAGAATAACTCACCGAGAGAATACTCATCACGGTTTGCCACCTTAATCACAAGATTCGGTACTCCGCCGTCGGTATGCGCAAGCTTCGTTCCCTTCATGGCACTCTTGTTGATGAAATCGATACTCTTACCGGTCAGATAGTTCAGTCCGTCAAGGTCAACCGGCTCCTCTTCAATGAAAAGCTCGTGGGTCGGAGTCTCAAGTTCCATTACAGTCTCAAACATGGTACGCTGTCCGTCCTGGATAAACTGACCCATGGAATGCAGGTCGGTAGTAAGATCTACAGATGCCGGGAAAATACCCTTCTGGTCCTTACCCTCACTCTCACCGTATAACTGCTTCCACCACTCAGCCACATAGTGGAAATTCGGCTCGTAGTTGGCTAAAATCTCAATGCTCTTACCCTTTCTGAGAAGAACATTACGAACTGCTGCATACTGCAAGGACGGGTTGTCCCCATACGGAGCGTTTAAACAAACCTCACGCATTGCCGCAGCGCCTTCCATCAGGGCGTCGACATCTGCACCGCTTGCCGCAATCGGAAGCAAACCTACTGCGGTAAGTACGGAGAAACGTCCTCCCACATCATCCGGCACAACAAAGGTCTCGTAGCCTTCCTCGGTAGCAAGCTTCTTAAGAGCTCCGCGAGCCTTATCCGTGGTTGCGTAAATTCTCTTTGCTGCCTCTGCCTTGCCGTACTTCTTCTCCAGAACCTTCTTGAAAATACGGAATGCGATTGCCGGCTCCGTGGTGGTACCGGACTTACTGATGATATTTACGGAGAAATCACGGTCGCCGATTACTTCCAAAAGCTGTGCCAGATAGGTACTGCTGATGTTATTGCCCGCAAAATAAATCTCCGGAGTCTTTCTTATTTCCTTGGAAACGGAATTATAAAAACTATGTCTTAAAAACTCGATTGCCGCACGTGCTCCCAAATAAGAGCCGCCGATACCGATAACAACAAGTACCTCGGAATCGGAACAAATCTTGTCCGCCGCCTTCTTAATACGTGCAAACTGTTCCTTGTCATAGTCTACCGGTAAATCAATCCAGCCAAGAAAATCATTTCCTGCACCGGACTTATCAAGTAAACATTTCTTTGCAGCCAATACCGGCTGTTCCATCAATTCCACTTCGTTTCCGCGCACAAACACATTTGCAGCGGATGCATCAAATGCCACTCTGCTCATAATTCTGTCCTTTCTCTCCGATGTATGTCATCGAAGCTATAGTCTCTACAAACTATTGCTACAATTATACCACGCTTTCTTTGTTTTTTCAATCATTCGGAGAAAAAAGCATTGTCTTTCTTCCGGCTTTTTACGCCGGATATTCCTTTAAAAATTCGTTAATCAAATCCGCGTAGGACCGCTCTGTCAGACGTTCCGTTACTGTCGCCTCTTCCTGTATCGGCTCTGCCGGACTTTCCGTTACTGCCGCCTCTTCCTGTACCTGCTCTACCGGACTTCCCGTCGCTATCGCTTCCTCCGGAACCTGTTCTATCGGTTCCGCAACTTCTTCCGGTTCTGTAACCGTCAGTTCTCGCTCCTTCCTTCTTTGCTCCGCAAAGCTTTTGGCCTCAAGCTGTCTGCGCTCCCGTAACAGTTCCTCTGTCAATCTGCGCTTTTCCTCTTGGGCTTTCCCTTGCTTTTTTCTTTCTGCTGTTTTCGGTTTGTCCGTACTCCGGTTCTTCCTCGTTTTCTTCTTTTCCTTCTTTTCTGTCTTTTTTTCTTTCCTCTTCTCCGGTTCTTCCACCGTTTTCTTTGTCCCGTTTGCATCCATCCAAAAACAATTTTCAATATAATTCCGGATTCCGAGACGCACACGCTTATTTTTTTCCCTTAACCCCATAACAATATCCAATAGAAGCAATCCGGTCACGGAGACACCACCTGCAAAAAGAGAATCCAGCACAAACTGATACCCACAACCACTCAAAACACCTGCCAAAGCTACCAGTACACTGCTTGTCCCTGCCAACAGAACCGAATACAATGCCGCATGTTCCAGGTTTCCTACCCGAAACCCGCAAGCCCTTCCCTCTGCCAGACAATACTCCGTATAAACCGATATATTTTTAATCTCCTGCTCCCGTTCCCTCCGTCTTTTCAAGTCCTCCCGTATGTACGCAATCGTTTTATGTTTCGTCTCTTCAAACCTTGTACAGGCTTTTCCCAATCTTTTGTAATATCCGAGTAAAAGTATCCGGGCCAGTCCCCCCACTGCCGACACTCCCCCGA
>JAZUBD010000510.1:0-2088 GCA_045638305.1 Lachnospiraceae bacterium | reverse complement strand
GGTAATGCCGCCTCTGTCACCTTATCCTGCGGAGTCTTCTCCCCCGGATTTTTGTCGCAGCCGGCTGTTACCAGGGCTAACAGGGCTGCCGTTGCCACGATGTAAAGTCCTTTAATTTTCATACTCGTCCCCTCCTTGGTATCAGCTTATCATTTTACCGGAAAAACATCAACTCATATTCCCATTGTTCGATTTCTTTTAAAGAGGACATTTCCGGCTCATTCAAATACACATTCTCGTCCTCTTCTATTTCTGCACATGCAGTCAAGCATAATACCGCATCATTATAGTCTTCCGGACAGATTAGCGTATATGTCGTAGTGCATTTTACCATTCCGTCAACCGGTTCTTCCTCCACAGACTCTCTTCCCACCAATATGGTAAATTCCTCTCCGTCTTTCTCCAACACATATAGATCTGCCAAAAAATATGTGCGTGGGCGATATACCAACCCGGTCATCTTGTCTGCAATAGCACGCTTTGTATACGGTATCTTCACTTCATCCTCGGATACCATCTCAAACATCTCAATTACGTTCCACTGAATCTTCTTTGTACCGTCACCCAACGACTCCTCCGTTATAGAAATCGTTGTCGTAAGTTCCTTCTCACTAAGAGAAACCGACTCCCAGCATCTCTTCTCATCATTCCGTTTTCGCAGCGCTTCCGTACCCAACCAGGTATAGGTTCCTTCTCCCTTGGTTGAATACCCCATTGTCTCAAAATAGTTCTCTTCCGCCAATTCCGCTCCGTCTACCGGATTCTTTTCCGGTTCGGTTGCCAACGTCTTATTTACACCGAACACCAGGAGGTCCGATTCTCCGTGACGGATAAAGTTTAACTTTTTCCAAAGTCCCATACGTTCCGTGAACGCTTCATAGTCTGTAACACTGTCCCAACCGGTGATATAGAAGCCTGCATCCTCATACTCCGTCGGACATATCAACGTATACTTCTCCGTATAGTACGGACTTGTCGTCGACGGAAACTCATACTCCACCGCAAGCTGCAAGTCGTATTCCTTCTCCTCTTGCTTTAATCGTGTAACCTGCGCAATCCCCGAATTCATCGGAACAAAGGACTTTCCGGTCTGCAAATCCACAAAGCCCCCCATTGCAAGGGCACTCCATCCACCGTTCTCCGCTACATGCGGAACCAGATTTAACGTAGCATAAATCATTTTCGTCCCGTCTCCCCGGTCCTCTTCCTTTACTTCAAAGTGATACTCGGAATTTCCAAGGGTTACAACCGCCTCTCCGTTCTCGTCCCATTCATTTACAACAAGTCCCTCACAGGTATGACGTCCTACGCCCAGTACCTCTATCCCGTTGGCCTCCATATAATTTGCCGGTACCGGGGTGGCTGTCGGTGCCGGGGTGGCGGTCGGTGCCGGGGTAGCGGTTGCTTCCGGTGCTTCCGTAGGTGACGCTGCCTCTGTCACTTGATTCTGCGGGGCGTCTTCGCCCTGATTACTTCCACAGCCTGCTGCCAAAGCCAACATTGCTGCTGTTGCCAATACATAAAGTCCTTTGCGCTTCATACTTACCGTCTCCTTTGTGTTATCGTTTTGCTATTTTTCCTGCATTGTTTCCAGTCCTTCATTTACACCGAATACCATCATATCCGATTTCCCGTGACGAACGTAATGTAACAGTTTCCAAACACCGGCCCTCTCCTGATATGCTTCATTATCCTCGTTCCAGCCGGCAAAATAAAATCCCGCATCCTCATACTCCGACGGACAAACCAAGGTATACCGCTCCGTATAATACGGATTGGTTACAGACGGTCTATCAAATTCCAACAGAAGCTGCAGTTCGATTTCTTCCTCCTCCCGGGTTAATAGAGTGGTATGGGGCTGATCCGGCATCACCGGAAAGAATGTCTTTCCCGTCTGCAAATCTACAAATCCTCCCATCACATACGAACTCCAACCGGCCGGAGATATATACGGGACAACGCTCAACGTCGCACGAATGATTTTCGAGCCGCCTCCCACGTCCTCTTCCTCCACTTGGAACCGATACTCACAATCCGCAAGTGCTAAAACCGGTTCTTTGTTCTCATCCCATCGTTCTGCGATATAGC
>JAZUBD010000509.1:0-2198 GCA_045638305.1 Lachnospiraceae bacterium | reverse complement strand
TCATACTCTGCCTTGTATTCCATACCTGTCATAAATGCAGCTTCTGTGATGTTCGGCAGGATAATGTCCGCCTTTGCGCAAAGGCTTCCCATGTGTTTTGCAAATGCTTCGTCAAATGCCGGATACAGCTTACCGTTATCCGCCATTGCAGGGTCTACCACCAACAGGTTATCCTCTGTCTTGAATTCATCAAACATCTCTTTCATCAGATCAATCTGTTCAAACGAACCGAGGTAACCGGTATAGATTGCATCAAAGTCAAAACCTTCCTGTTTCCAATGTGCCGTAATTGGCTTAATCTCATCGGTAAGATCCCGGACAGTAAAATTCTTAAACATTGTATGTGTTGAGAGAACAGCAGTCGGAATAATCGCCGCCTCTACACCCATAGCCGAGATTACCGGCAGTGCAACGGTAAGAGAGCACTTACCTACACAAGAGATATCCTGTATCGTTACAATTCTTTTCATCCTTAAGTACCATGCCTTTCAAAAAACTTTGTTTTTCATTATACACAAAACTTTTGGATTGAAAAGAGTTTTTTTATGTTTTTTTCTGTAATTTTCTTACTGCCGCATCACATAACCTCATGATATCAGTTGGTATGCTGTCAAATTTGACCGGATCGACCCGCAATATCATCTCTTCTTCTCTCAAAAACTCCCCGATCAGATAACGGACTATCTTAGGATGCTGCTCCTTATCCCGGAACATTGCCAGATACAATATCATCTTCTCATACCTGCTCCGGCCGCTGCGGTATATTTTCGCCATCGTCTTCACATCCCGCCACCGCAAAAGTTCCTTCTCATAGTTAAACTCCGGAACATACAGCTGTATCTCTTTTTGTGCCGTCCGATATTCCTCTTCGCTCATAGGCCTTCGGATGCCGGCTCCCCGTACATGAAACTCCGGAAGTGTCAATCCGCGGAACAAAGAATCCAGCATCATACCGCCCGGTGTCAGCACCGATAAATTCCCGAGACTGCACTGTAAAAACAGCAGGCGGTAGAACACATCCACCGGTGCATTCACATGCATCTCTGCCAATGCTTCGGCGGTATTCACATCCTCCGGCAGGATCGGTATCTCCGTCAGCTCACCGCCTTCATTCGTCATATAGCAGACGTACGGCGTTTCCTTGAAGTCATCCTTCAAATAAAACATACAATCTGCTATCACATAACGCTGACCCGTAAGGAACAAGACAGTCTTCTCCTGAAATCCGTTCTCCCAGAAAAACATTGCTTTCATTATAATATAGATTACGTTTTTGGAATACTCCCTATCCGGCTCATCGATTAATATCAGGGAGGGATCCATCTTCACCGCATATCTTCGAAACACCATAAACGCAATCACCAGTTCCAGGTCCTTGCTGATACTTCCGTCTTCTTCGTAAGCCGGTTGGATCCATATCTTGTCCGCATCCTCTGCCTTCACAAGTACGACGTTGTAAAGCGGAGTCAGCTCTCCATCCCCCTCTTCCACAGTAAGACGGACGTCATAATGAAGATAAGCGAGTGCCTCATTGATAGCATCCTTGGCTTCTTTAGACAGAAGTGTAATGTTGCACGGAAGGGGCTTATTTACCCTTCTGGGTCTCTTTCCCTGTTCCGGTATCGGTTCCGGCCGTACCGTCAGTTCAAACGCCACTCCCTCCCGCTTCGAACGCCTCCAATCAAACCGTCCGGTAAATCGCTCATCAAAGCAGGCGACCGAGCTCAGACTCTCATAACCGAACAGCTCCGGCTCCATCTCCGATCCTGCACCCAAAGCTTCCTTTTCTCCCGGGTCATCCTGGATAAATGCCCGTATCGCTCTTGCCAGCACGGACTTTCCGCAGCCCGGCCGACCGTACTTGATATTGATAAGTCCCGGCTTTATCTGCAGGTCGCCGATTTCGATATTGCCACAGTTCTCCATCGTAATTCGCATAGCATTTCCTCTTCCGAACATGCTACAAGCAGAAGCCTCCTTGCGGATGCTTCTGCTTGTCTGTCATATGTATGATATTGTTTATCTGTAACTGTTTTTCTTATCAGGTTCCCGGTACGTAGAAGTTCCACTCCGGTGTTGTTGCCACTCTGGTCTCGCTGTCACTGCCTGCATAAGCAGTAGTTGTGTTTTTCACGCGGTAGTAATAGCCTCGAGCTACATCACAGGTCTCACTAATCAAAACACCGTTATCAGCAGTA
>JAZUBD010000508.1:0-4881 GCA_045638305.1 Lachnospiraceae bacterium | reverse complement strand
TAAAATCTTATACTCAATCACACCGGCCTGGGTCTCAACCTCAACCACGTCGCCTACCTTGTGACGAAGTAATGCCTTTCCTACCGGAGACTCGTTGGAAATCTTGCCCTGAAGGCTGCTTGCCTCGGTAGAACCTACGATACGGAACTCAAGCTCTTCGTCAAACTCCATATCCAGAACCTTTACCTTACAACCGATATTGATAACGTCTACATCAACGTCTTCTTCCACAACAACTTCCGCATTCTTTAAAATCTTCTCAAGCTCTTCGATACGAGCCTCGATTTCACGCTGTTCATCCTTTGCTGCGTCGTACTCCGCATTCTCGGAAAGATCGCCCTGTTCTCTTGCTTCCTTAATCTTATCCGCAACCTCTTTACGACGATTTACCTTTAAATCCTCAAGCTCGTCTTCCAGTTTCTTTAATCCTTCATAAGTCAGTATGTTTTTCTTTTCTGCCGCCATAGTGCAAAATCCTCCTTTATCCATACTTCTCCAGTATTCATAGTATTATAGCGTATCTTCCGATATTTGTCAATGTTTTTCTGGGGACGCCTCCTTCTGATTTACACGCCATTTCCACACCGCAGTTCCGATTATGATAGTATATCCCACAAAGCTCCACACATCCGGCAAATCCCGGAAGAAGATAAAGCTTAAGATTGCGGCGAAAATGACCTGCGTGTAGTCGAAGACAGAGATTTCCTTTGCGGGAGCATGGAAGTAGGCAGCGGTGATGGAAAACTGGCCGCCGGCTGCGGCTGCTCCGGCTAAAAGCAGGCAAACGAGCTGCTTGGTAGTCATAGGCTCGTAAGTAAGTATCATGCCCGGTATTACAGAAACGCATGAGAATACCGCAAAACAAAACACGATAATATCGCCCTTCATGCCGTTTTTACTCATTTTACGGACACAGGTATAGGCAAGGCCCGCACCCAAACCGCCGAGGACTCCGAACAAGGCCGGAATGCATTCCATCTGAAAGGATGGCTTTACCACAAACAATGCTCCCGTAAAAGCCAGAATAACCGCAATGACCTCCTTACGGTTCGGTCGCTCTTTTAATACGAAGATAGAGAGTATAATACAAAAGAACGGTGACAGCTTATTTAGCATGGAAGCATCCGCGATGTTCATCTGCCCGATGGCGTAAAAGTTACAAAGAATTCCCAAGGTTCCGCCGATACAACGCAACGCTAACGGCCACAGGTTTCCCTTCGGAATCGTGACACGTTCCTTCTTTTTTATAAGCATCCCGACTGCGATAAATCCTGCCACCAGATTGCGGAAAAAGCATTTCTGCCATACCGGTAAATCTCCCGCCATCTTCACAAATAAATTCATGGAGGCAAAGAAAAATGCCGCAAACAAAATATAGCGGATTCCTTTCAGTTTCTGTTTATTCATAATTCAATCCTTCTTTCCGGATACACTCCTTTGTCAAACTCCCCACCTACAATTATTTTCTTTTCGACCACAGTATACTCCTTCTTCTCTTTCTTTTCAAGTATCTTCCCTCTTGTAAAAACAGGCCTTCCCCATCGTCTTTTCCTCCCTGTCATCTCTTTTCTGTCCTCCGAAAACAGTTCCCGGGAAATCGCACCACACTTCCGTAAAAAGTTTGACAATTTTTTGACTAATTTTACGTAAGAAACACTTTACACTTGCCGAATTTCGTGGTATTCTATATGTTAGGTATTTTTATATGTTCTTTATAAAAAATACAATCATTACAATCCGCGCTACGGACATTGTCCGGCGCTAAACTTACAAGGAGGATATGTAACATGGCAAGAAAAATGAAAACCATGGATGGTAACACCGCTGCGGCTCACGTGTCTTACGCGTTCACCGATGTGGCTGCTATCTATCCGATCACCCCTTCTTCTCCGATGGCAGACTACACCGATATGTGGGCTACCCAGGGAAGAAAGAACATCTTCGGTCACGAAGTTATGTTGTCCGAGATGCAGTCTGAGGCAGGTGCTGCAGGTGCCGTTCACGGTTCCTTACAGGCTGGTGCTTTAACCACCACCTACACCGCTTCTCAGGGCTTACTTTTAATGATTCCGAACATGTACAAGATTGCCGGTGAGCTTCTTCCGGGCGTAATTCACGTTACCGCTCGTGCTCTTGCAAGCCACGCACTTTCCATTTTCGGTGACCACTCCGACGTTTATGCATGTCGTCAGACCGGTTTTGCTATGCTTTGTGCTAGCAACGTTCAGGAAGTTATGGACCTCGGTGCAGTTGCTCACTTGACCGCAATTGAGAGCCGCGTTCCGTTCTTACACTTCTTCGACGGTTTCCGTACTTCCCACGAGATCCAGAAGATCGAGATCTGGGATTACGATGACTTAAAGGATATGTGCAACATGGAGGCTGTTGAGGCTTTCCGTAATCGCGCTTTGAATCCGGAGCATCCGATTCAGCGTGGTACCGCTCAGAACCCGGATGTATTCTTCCAGGCAAGAGAGGCTTGTAACCCGTACTATGATGCTGTTCCGGAAATCGCTCAGCAGTACATGGACAAGGTTAACGCTAAGATCGGTACCGATTATAAGTTGTTCAACTACCACGGTGCTGCAGACGCTGAGTCTGTTATCGTTGCTATGGGTTCCGCTTGTGACACCATCGACGAGACCGTTGATTTCTTAACCGCTCGCGGTGAGAAGGTTGGTGTTGTAAAGGTTCGTCTTTACAGACCGTTCTCCGCTAAGCACTTAATCGACGCTATTCCGGATACTGTTAAGCGCATCAGCGTTCTTGACAGAACCAAGGAGCCGGGTGCTCTCGGCGAGCCGCTCTACCTCGATGTAGTTGCAGCATTAAAGGGTTCCAAGTTCAATGACGTTCCGGTATTCTGCGGCCGTTACGGTTTAGGTTCCAAGGACACCACCCCGGCTCAGATTATTTCCGTATTCAACAACACCGAGAAGAAGATGTTCACCATCGGTATCGTTGATGACGTAACCAATCTTTCTCTTGCAATTACCGAAAATCCGGTTACCGCTCCGGCAGGCACCACCGCTTGTAAGTTCTGGGGTCTCGGCGCAGACGGTACCGTAGGTGCAAATAAGAACTCCATCAAGATCATCGGTGACCACACCGACAAGTACGCTCAGGCATACTTCGATTACGACTCCAAGAAGTCCGGTGGTGTTACGATTTCCCACTTACGTTTCGGTGACAAGAAGATTCAGTCCACCTACCTGATTAACCAGGCTAACTTCGTAGCATGTCATACTCCGGCTTACGTTCGTAAGTACAACATGGTACAGGATTTGGTTGACGGCGGTACCTTCCTTCTTAACTGCTCCTGGAACATGGATGAGTTAGAGGAGAAGCTTCCGGGTCAGGTGAAGAGATATATCGCTGAGCACAACATTAAGTTCTACACCATCGATGGTATCAACATCGGTAAGGAAGTAGGTCTCGGCGGACGTATCAATACCATTTTACAGGCTGCATTCTTCAAGCTTGCTAACATCATCCCGATCGAGGATGCTGTAAAGTACATGAAGGACGCTGCTACCGCTTCTTACTCCAAGAAGGGTGATGACGTTGTTAAGATGAACCATGAGGCAATTGACCGTGGTGTTCAGGGTATCGTTGAGATTCAGGTTCCGGCTTCCTGGAAGGATGCTAAGGATGAGGACCTCACCGAGAAGGCTACCTGCGGCGGTGCTGATGTTCTTAAGTATGTTAACTCTGTTCAGGCTAAGATCAACGCTCAGGATGGTAACAGCCTTCCGGTATCTGCATTCGTAGATTACGCAGACGGTTCCACCCCGACCGGTTCCGCAGCTTACGAGAAGCGCGGTATCGCAGTTGACGTTCCGGTTTGGAATCCGGAGAGCTGCTTACAGTGTAACCTTTGTTCCTATGTATGTCCGCACGCTGTTATCCGTCCGGTAGTTATGGATGCTGACGCAGCTGCTAAGGCTCCGGCTGGTACCGCTATGGCAGACATGAAGGGTGTAGCTGATAAGAAGTTCGTTATGTCCATCTCCGTACTTGACTGTACCGGATGTGGTTCCTGTGTAAATGTTTGTCCGGAAGTTAAGGGCAACAAGGCACTTTCCATGGCTAACCTTGAGACTCAGTATGAGGCTCAGAAGATGTTCGATTACGGTACCTCCATTGAGACTCCGGAAGAGGTTCTTGAGAAGTTCAAGGTAACCACTCCGAAGGGATCCCAGTTCAAGCAGCCGTTACTCGAGTTCTCCGGCGCATGTGCAGGTTGTGGTGAGACTCCGTACGCTAAGCTTGTTACCCAGTTATTCGGTGACAGAATGTATATCGCAAATGCTACCGGTTGTTCCTCTATCTGGGGCGGTTCTTCCCCGTCCTGTCCGTACACTGTAAATAAGGAAGGCAAGGGTCCGGCTTGGGCTAACTCCTTATTCGAGGATAACGCAGAGTACGGTTTCGGTATGCAGCTTGCACAGAAGGCTCTTAGAAACCGCGTTGTAGCAGCAGCTAAGAACTTACTTGCAGTAGCAGAGAAGGACGATGTTAAGGCAGCTCTTCAGGGCTACATTGACACCGTTGATTCTTCTACCGAGAACGGTCCGGCTACCAAGAAGATGATCGCAGCTTTAGAGGCTTGCGGTTGTGATAACGAAGATCGCAAGTACATCCTTGCAAACAAGGACTTCGCAGCTAAGAAGTCTCAGTGGATCTTCGGTGGTGACGGTTGGGCATACGATATCGGTTTGGGCGGCGTTGACCACGTTCTCGCAGCTAACCAGGATGTAAACATCTTCGTATTCGATACCGAGGTTTACTCCAATACCGGTGGTCAGTCCTCCAAGGCTACTCCGACCGGTGCTATCGCACAGTTCGCAGCAGCTGGTAAGGATGTTAAGAAAAAGGACC
>JAZUBD010000507.1:0-3001 GCA_045638305.1 Lachnospiraceae bacterium | reverse complement strand
GACCGCTTGGCCTCCGACTTTGTACGGTGCCATGTACGGACTTACGAATACAAATGAGCTGAATCAGAAGATTTCTCTGGTGTCTGCAAGACGTCTGGCGGCCCCAATGCGAACGGTGCCGACGGTAATTTGTGATGTGGCAGCGGCCTTTACCATCCAGTATTTGCAGTTTCTGATTATCCTTGCGTATTCTATCCTGATACTGAAGGTGGACTTCGGTAGTGTAAGTGGCTGGTTGTTCCTGGGCGGTGTGTTCTACAGTTTGCTTGGTGTGCTGGTAGGCTATTTTATCGGAACCGTAGTACAAAAAAGCGAGAGTTTACAAACTTCCATTATGATGGGGACGGTCATGTTCAGCTGTTTTCTGGCGGGACTCATGGTAGGAAACATTCGTATGGCCATTGAGCTGTCGGTGCCGGTGGTGAACCGGATCAATCCGGCAACCCTGATTGCGGATTCCATGCAGGCGCTTTGTATTATGAGGGATATGGAAAAGTTCGTAAGTTGCTTATTCGGAATTGCGGTTTGGTGTATTTGTTTGATTTGCGGAAGCATGTTGGTTGTTATGCTTCGTCAGAAGAAAGCGGGAAGGAGCGTGGCGAAAGCATGAAAGTAGTGTTGAAAATTGTGAAAAAGGCGTTACCTTCTGTCAGTGCATATTTTGTGATTTTCTTCGGTATTATCATTCTGATGTCTTTTTTTATGGAGAAAGACCAGGAGAAGATGTATCAGGCTACGGAGCTTACCATCTATGCGGAGGATAAGGAGGAGTCTGTACTGTCCAAGGCGCTGCTTTCCTATCTGGCACAGGAAAACGAAGTAGAGACGGAGTACGACAAGAAACTGTTGTCGGAGCTTGTGTTTACCGGTACGGTGGACTATGTGGTGTATTTTGAGGAAGGCTTTGAGGAGAACTTTCTGGAGGGAAAAAAGGGCGGAATCGAACGCCTCAGTACAAAGCCGAATATGGCCTTTGTGGATCAGAAGATTGAACTGTTTTTCCAATACGTGAGAGCGGAGCTTGCCATGGGAAAGACGTTAGAGGAAGCCTGTGCATCGGTACTTGAAAATACGGAACATTGTGCAAAGACAGAGGTGTTATCCGGACGCCAATCCATGAGTGTAAGACCGGGCTACTTTTTCTTTACTTTTCTGGCTTATATTTTGCCGTGCATCTTGATAATGGTATTGGGACCGGTGATGTTTTCCTTTTACCGAAAAGATATTAAGATGCGTACCGATTGCGGAATGGTAAGTGTAAGAAAACAAAATGTCGAAGTGGTAAAAGGTATTGTAGTGGTGGCGATAGCACTTTGGGCCTTGTTTGTGGTTTTGGGAGCCATTATTTACATCGGAGATTTTACACCGGAGGAATATTTGCTGGGTACATTAAACAGCTTTTCGATTCTGCTGTTTTCGGTGGCGGTTTCGGTATTGCTTGGAGTATTGTTACCGAGCGTGGCGTCCTTAAACGGCGCCAGCAATATCCTAGGTCTCGGAATGTCATTCCTAAGCGGTGTATTTGTTCCATCGTATCTGTTGCCGGATTATGTTAACACAATCGGTGAGTTCTTACCGGCAGGCTGGTATATGAAGAATGTAAATTTATTAAACGTTGAAAATGCGGCGACCACACATTTTACGGAGTTTTTGGTAAACTGTGGAATCATTACAGCTTTTGCGGTAGCGGTGTTCTTTGTATTCTTAGTGGTGGTAAAGAGAAGGAAAGCGGCGTAAAAAAGCAAATAGAAAGCGGCTGTGTAAGGCAAATCTTACAGCCGCTTTTTGTATTGAAAAGTGAGATGAAGAGGAAGGAAATTCTAATTTGGGTACTTGGCTTTTTCAATGTTTTGGAGTATAATAATTCTAGCTAAAATTAGGATTCGAATTTATAACATGCGAAGCTTGTAGGATGTTTTACAAGAGTGTGCTCGCGTGTACGAATAACCACAAAGGAGAGGCAATTTATGAAGTACAAAGAACTGTTTACCCCGGTGAAAATCGGTAATGTGGAGATTAAAAACCGCTTTGCTATGGCACCGATGGGACCGCTTGGTCTTTCTGATGCCGAGGGCGGCTGGAATCAGCGTGGTATCGATTATTATGTAGAGCGTGCAAAGGGCGGCACCGGCCTCATTATTACCGGTGTTACCTTCTGTGACCAGCAGGTAGAGCCGCAGAATCAGTCCATTATTCCGGTGTCTACCCACAATGCGGTGCATTTTACGAGAACCAGTAAGGAGATGACCGAGCGTGTCCATGCTTACGGCAGTAAGATTTTCTTACAGATGTCCGGCGGTTTCGGACGTGTTACCATTCCGACGAACCTGGGTGAGTTCCCGCCGGTAGCTCCGTCGGAGATTCCGCATCGTTGGCTGGACAAGATGTGCCGTTCCATTACGAAGGAAGAGATTCGCAGTATCGTAAAGTCTTTCGGCGACGGTGCGTACAATGCCATGCGCGGCGGTTTTGACGGTATCCAGATTCATGCGGTGCATGAGGGCTATTTGTTAGACCAGTTTGCGATTTCTATGTTTAACTTAAGAACCGACGAGTACGGCGGTTCCCTTGAAAACAGACTTCGTTTTGCAAAGGAAATCGTGGAAGAGATTAAGTCCCGTTGCGGTAAGGACTTCCCGGTTACCCTTCGTTACAGCGTAAAGAGTATGATTAAGGACTGGAGACAGGGTGCCCTTCCGGGGGAAGAGTTCGAAGAAAAGGGAAGAGATATCGAGGAAGGTATCGAGGCTGCAAAGCTTCTTGCCCAGTACGGCTATGATGCATTAGATGTGGATGCCGGTTCCTACGATTCCTGGTGGTGGAGTCATCCGCCGATGTACCAGGAAAAGGGTCTGTTCCGTCCGTTCTGTAAGATTGTAAAAGAGGTTGTGGATATCCCGGTGATTTGTGCGGGACGTATGGATGACCCGGATATGGCACTTGAGGCGCTGCAGAACGGCGAGTGTGATATGATTTCCATCGGCAGACCGCTTCTTGCGGA